>NZ_JBQSVT010000007.1:0-140911 GCF_052376555.1 Specibacter sp. AOP5-B1-6 | reverse complement strand
GGCCTTCCTGCGCGGGCTCCGGTGCGCCACCATCCCAAGCCCTGCTGACAGGATTTATTTCATGCCGCCCTTGCGCAGGCCGGGCCTGGTGTAGCCCCGCGCCAGCAGTGCCAGGGCAATGGCGGCCACCATCAGGCCAAAGTCGCGCAGGGCGACGTCGTAGAAGCCGGAGTAGGTGAGCAGGTTCACGATGATGCCTGCCAGCCAGAGTGCCACCACATAGGCGGCGTAGCGCGGCCGCAGGATCATGGCAACGGCGGCGATGATCTCGACGATGCCAATGGCGATCATGGTCCCGTGCGCGCTGAACGGTGAGATGTTCTCGATCCACGGAGCCAGGTAGCTCTCCCAGTTGGCGAGGACGTTGAAGAACTTGTCCAGGCCCATGATCAGCGGGATCGCGATGAAGCCGACCCACAGGAGCAGGAACGCCGCGTAGGCGGGCTCGGTCTTGGCATGTGCCAAGGCTTGGGTGCTCCAGCCGGTGGACGGAACGGGGATTGAATGCGTTGCCATGACTCCTCCATCTAAAAACAGTACTTATGTTTTTAGAATGCGCCCGATCCGGCAACTTGTCAATGCCCGGTTCAACACCCGCAGTTGCAAAGCCCAACAAACCCTAGCGCAGCAATGGTGCCTTAAATGGGATCGCTATCGCACTCTGGTGCGATAGCGATCCGAAAAAAGCAGCCATTGCTGCGAGAGTGATCCGGGAAGTGTTACTTGCTGCCAACCTGGTCGCGGCCGGTGAGCCCGCCGGTGAGGGCGGAAAGCGTGGTCGTGTCCACGTCCTGCGACGGGCCGTTGAGGTAGCGGCCCAGCGAGTCGTCCATGGCGTTGAGCCAGCGGGTGTGGTGCCTGGTGGCCATGGTGCCGGTGACGACCGAGCGGTGGACCATGTCGCGGTAGCCGAGGATGTCGGTTTCCTTGTGGTGCATCCAGTCCTTGAACAGCTGCGAAACGGCGTCCAGGTCGAACGGCGGGTAGTCGGTGGCGGCAATGAGCTCGCGCAGGTAGTCCGACTGGAAATCAGCCTCGGCGTTGTGGTCCGGCAGCGCGGCCTGGCGTTCAAGCCAGAGCTGGATGTCGGCGTCGCGCTTGGCCGGTGTGGGCAGCTCGATCGCCCCGGTCATGACGTCGCGGACGTACCAGGCCTGCGCGTCAAACATGTTGAACGTGTAGTACTGGTCCTGTGCGCCAAGGTAGAACAGGTTGGTGTTCTGCTGCCACACGACGCCCTTGTACAGGTTCGCCGGGTAGAGCACGTTGCTGGACTTCAATCTCAGCTCGCCGGGCAGGAACGGGTACTTGTGCTGGTAGCCGGTGCAGAGCACGACGGCGTCAAACTCGCCCTGGGTGCCATCGCTGAAGTGCGCCGTGCTGCCGTCAAAGTGGGTCACAAGCGGGCGCTCAACCGTGTTCTCGGGCCAGTCGAAGCCCATGGGGCCCGAGCGGTAGCTGAACGTGATGGACTCGGCACCCATCTTGTGGGCCTGCATGCCGATGTCTTCGGCGGAGTAGCTGCTGCCGATCATGAGCAGGTTCTTGCCGGCAAAGCGCTCCGCGCCGCGGAAGTCGTGAGCGTGCAGGACCTCGCCGGGGAAGCTGTTGATGCCCTTGAACTCAGGGACTGCGGGGAAGGAGAAGTGGCCCGTGGAAACAACCAGCTTGTCAAAGACATGCTCGGTCGTGGTGCCGGTGGCCAGGTCCTCGACGGTGAGGGTGAATTCCTGGGTCTCTTCGTTGTACGTGGTGTGGCGTGCCACGGTGTTGAACTGGACGTACTTGCGAACGTCGGACTTTTCAACGCGGCCCTTGATGTAGTCAAAGAGAACTTCGCGCGGCGGGAAAGATGAAATGGCGCGGCCAAAGTGCTCATCAAAGGAGTAGTCGGAGAATTCCAGGCACTCCTTGGGACCGTTGGACCACAGGTGGCGGTACATGCTGGAGTGCACGGGCTCGCCGTTCTCGTCCAGACCTGTGCGCCAGCTGCTGTTCCATTGGCCGCCCCAGTCGTTTTGCTTTTCAAAGCACATGATGTCGGGGATTTTGGCACCGTTCTGGCGGGCTGATTCAAAGGCCCGCAACTGTGCCATGCCGCTCGGGCCTGCACCAATGATTCCGACTCGCAATGTCATGCTGCTCTCCTCGTCATTTGGATCTAGTGTGTCTGTGACAAGCGACGCTTCGAATCCACGCTCAGCGGCAATTGGTCATCGGGTGCACCGTACAGGTGCCTCCGTGGCGGAGCGTCAGGGCGCAAAATGCGCGGCGGCAGATATGACTGCGGCAAGGAGGCGGATGGCCGCCCGTGGTCCTGCGGAACTTATGCGCCAGTGGCGCGGTCCGGAACCGGGGTGTGGTGCAAGACTGCACCAGGATTCGTCAAGCGGTTTGCCGCAGATCCAAAAGGGGCAGCAAACCTGTTAACAAGTGCAACATTTTAGCGAACGTAAGTCAAAATCAGTTGATTGGTTAGCTCAGCTAATGTGTTGCCGGATTATTGCTCCAAAGGCGCCTCCGGGGTCGCTGTGTGCGGGGCCGAGAATCGATCCTGCAGCTGGTGGGCAGGGACCGTGGAAGCACTCAACGGCCGCGCCTCTTCGGGCCTCCTCAACTGTCAGATGCGGCTGCCGGTTCGGCGGAGCGCTGGCCCTCTTTCAAGGCTGTTGTTGGCCGCGACGCAGCCTTGTTGAGAAAGAAAAATCCGATGACGACCAGCATCGTCACATGGACGGCGGGGCTGTTGCCGCCTGCTTCCAGCCACCCTCGCCACCACGGCGAGAATCCATCGTCAAGGCCGTTCACGGTGTAGTCCATGGACAGCAGAACAAGAGTAATCGCAACTTGTACAACAGTCGCGGCGCAGAAGCTCAGCCGAAGAATCAAGAGCGGGCGAGCTTTTATGCGGCTGCGGAGCACTGGACTCAACGCAAAAATGACGAGCGCGCTCAACACTGCGATGGCGGAGAGCTGCACGAGCGCCGGGCCAGGCTCAGTGACTGCTGCGAGCTGGTTGTCCAGTCCGAAGACAGCTCCGCCGTTAATGCCGATTTTTTGTATAGTCAGAATGCCGACTCCGGCAATAAACAAAGCGCTTAGCACCATGCCCACTAGTGTCACAATCAAATTTTTCACTCGAGCCTGTTCATCTCCTGAGAAAGCAACTGAATGCTCAGTAGTGTTTTCATTACACCGATTCACGTGTCGTGACACAGCTCGGGATGGACGTTCCTCGAGCCGAGTTTGGTGCGGCGGTGCAGAAATGAGTGCCGTTTTGTGCAGTCAAAATATGCCAACGACCATTTTCTTGTTGGCAACCCTAGCCTGCCTCGACGTGGCATTCAAACGCCTAAAAATGATGGACGAATTGGCTTGCAATAGAGCCCACGGATGAGCCGGAGCTGCTAATCTCAGCTTTTCCGCAGCCCGGGTGCCCGGCCTGGTGTGACCGTCCTTCCCGACGATGGCCTGCGGAGTCCCCTCCGGCCTGGACCCGCGTGCAGGGCAGTGCCTGCCTTCATTCTCGCCCACCGAGAACACCCATTGGCTGGCGGGCAGAGTACCGGTGAGACTTGGCGGACAGCACGCCTTGTCGGGGACGGCGAGGCGTACCACCACCGGAAGGAACCCACCGTGATATTCATCGTCGTCAAGTTCAACGTCAAGCCCGACTGGTCTGACCGCTGGCCCGAGCTGACCCGTTCGTACACCGAAGCCACCCGTGCCGAGCCCGGGAACCTTTGGTTTGACTGGTCGCGCAGCCTGGACAATCCGCACGAGTACGTCCTCGTCGAGGCCTTCCAGGACGACGCCGCGGGTGACCATGTGAACAGCCCCCACTTCAAGCAGGCCATGCTGGACATGGCCCCCGGGCTGGTCGACACTCCCCGGATCGTCAGCCGCCAGATCGACGGCGATGCCTGGGACCGCATGGGGGAACTGGAAATCAACTGACGACCGCCACGGGGCCGGGAATTCCGGTCCCGTGCATCGACCGCCGTCGGTGACGGCCGGCGCGGCTCCATGGGGTGGACGCCGGCCGCCACAAGTTGGTAATCCCATGCGCCGGGGACAAGATGGGAGCATGGGACAAAACGATTCACTGACCGGCCTGGCCTCGGTCCAGAAGGCCTTCGCGCTGCTGGATGTTGTTGCCTCCCACCACCGGGGAATGTCAGCCAAGGAGATCGCAGCCGAACTGCAGATGCCGCTGCCCACCGTTTACCGGCTGCTGAAAACCCTGGTCGCCTCCGAGCATCTGGTCCATCTCAAGGACGAGAGCCGGTTTGGGCTGGGCTATAAGCTCCACGCCTTGGACAAATCACTGCGTCGGCAGGTCGGCACGCCACCGTCGGTGGCGCGGCTGGTGCGTGAACTGCATGTGCGGGCCGACGCTGCCGCCTACTACGCGGTCCACCGCGGTGAGGACATCGTCGTTGCGCATGTGGTGGAATCCCCGACCCGGCCAAGGATCACCCCCATGGGCTTCGGATTCAACGACGCCGCGCACGCCACCGCGTTCGGCAAGGTGCTGCTGGCAGCCATGGACGCCGACCGCTGTCGAACCTACCTGCAACGCCACGGGATGCCGAGCATGACGGCAGCCACGATCACAGATCCGGTACTTTTCGACGCCGAGCTCGAGGGGGTGCGTGCCTCAGGCATCGCCGTCGAACGCGAGGAGTTCATCCGCGGAGCCTCGTGCATGGCGGCCCCGGTGACCACGGCCGCCGGGCAGACCGTCGGGTCGGTGGCCGTGTCCATGGATCCGTCTGACTTCCACGCACGCTCCGAGGAAGTCTCCGTGCTGCTGCGCGATGTGGCTTCCCGTGTCAGCCGTGCACTGCGCGGCACCCCGTTGCTTGGGCGATAGCCGCCCGGGCAGCGGGATGCCGGCCCGTCGTTTGGTGGCCGCCCCGCGTTAGAGGGCCGAGCTTGCCATCTGGTCGACGATGTATTCGGCCTGGCGGATCGCCAGGGCCACGATCGTCAGCGTCGGGTTCGCCGCGGCACTGGTGGTGAACTGTGAACCATCGGAAATGAACAGGTTGGGCACGTCGTGTGTCTGCCCAAACGCGTTGACGACCCCATCCTCGGGCCGCTCGCTCATCCGAGCCGTGCCCATGTTGTGGGTGGAAGGGTACGGCGGCGTGCGGTGGACCGACGTCGCCCCAACGGCCTCGTAGAGCAGCGACGCCTGCTGGTAGCCGTGGTCGCGCATGGCGACGTCGTTCGGGTGGTCGTCGAAGTGCACATTGGGCACAGGCAGCCCGAGCCGGTCGGTGACCGTCGTGTTCAACGTGATCCGGTTCGACTCCTGCGGCATGTCCTCGCCGGTGATCCACAGCCCGGCGGTGTTGACGTAGTTGTCCAGCAACGCCGTGAAATCCGGGCCCCAGGCTCCGGGTTCCACGAAACTGGCCAGAAACGCCGGTCCGAGCGAGATCATCTCGAGATAGTAGCCCCCGGAGAAACCGCGCTCGACGTCGTGGCGTGCTTCGTCGGCGATCATGCCGGCCATCGTCTCGCCCCGGTACATGTTCACCGGCTGGTCGAACTTCGCGTACACCGAGCCGGTCGTGTGGCGCATGTAGTTCCGGCCCAACTGCCCCGAGGAGTTGGCCAGCCCGTCAGGGAACAGCGGAGACGAGGAAAGCATCAGCAGGCGCGGCGTCTCGATGGAGTTGCCCGCGACCGCCACGACGCGTGCCTTCTGGCGTTGGACGTTCCCGTCGGCGTCGATGTAGACGACGCCGTCGGCGCGCCCGTCGGGTGTGTGGGTGACCTGCACGGCGTGGGATTCCGGACGCAGGTCCAGCAGCCCGGTGCGCAGCGACTTTGGAATCTCCGAGACCATCGTGGACCACTTGGACTTGTTCTTGTCGCCTTGGAAGTTGAACCCGTCCTGGAGTGAGGCGGGCCTGCCGTCATAGGGTTCGGCGTTCGTGGCGTAGGGGCCGGTGGAGTAGTGCCGGTAGCCCAGGCGCTTGGCACCGTTGGCCAAAACCTTGTAGTTGTTGTTGGCCGGCAGCGGCGGGCGGCCGTGCCGGTGGGTGCTGCCCATTTTCTGCTCGGCCCGGTCGTAGTACGGTTCGAGGTCGGCCAAGGTGATTGGCCAGTCCAGCAGGTTTGCTCCATCGATGCGCCCATACGTGGTGCGGGATTTGAATTCGTGGGCCTTGAACCGCGGGGTGGCCCCGGACCAGTGGGTGGTGGTGCCGCCGACAGCCTTGACGATCCACGCCGGCAGATTCGGGAAATCGCGGGCGATGCGCCAGGACCCTGAAGTGGTGCGCGGGTCCAGCCACGCCATCTGGTTGAAGGCCGCCCACTCGTCCTGGTGGTAGTCCTCGTTCTTCAGGTTCGGGCCTGCCTCGAGCAGGACAACTTTGGCTCCCTTGCCGACCAGCTCGTGGGCCAGGGTGCCGCCACCGGCACCGGAGCCGACGATCACCACCACGGAATCGTCGTCGTATTCAAAGCGTGCTGAGGTTTCCTCGGTGCTCATCGTGTGCGTCCTTCCTGGATAATTCCGGTGTCCTTGAGCAGATTCCCGACGGGTTCAAAGCCTTCTGCGGGGGTGCAGCTTGCCACCTTGTACGGCAGCGGGCCGATCTGGGGTGCGGGCTCGGTGCATTCCTCGATCCGCGGTTCGGGCAACCAGGCGAGGTCGTTGAACCCGCGGTTGACGTAACCGCCCTTTGAATACGACTCGCCCTCGTAGCCCAGCGCAGTGTGGACCTCCGGGTCGTCATAGAGGTTGAGCACCACCGTTCGCCGAATGAAGGCAAAGAACTCCAGGTCGGCGATGCGCTTGAGCGCGGTGATGGCCCGGTCTTCGGGCAGATCCAGGAAGTGCTCATCCGTGAGCGTGTCCAGAGTCGCCAATCCTTGGATGAGGGCCATCCGGAACCAGCGTGATTCCTCGGACGCCTCGATGATCTTTTCGGTCATCCGTTCGTAGGGGCCGTCCGGGAACTGCGGGTGCGGGAACGAGACCCGGATGATCCGGGTCAGGATTCTGCGCGCCTCGTCGGAGAGCTCCAGGGCGTTGAGTTCCGAGTATTTTGCGGGAAACACCATCGTTGTCACCTCGGTTGTTTGGGGTCAGGCCAGGTCAAGGCCCGCGGGCACTGGCTGGCACTGCCATCTCCGGCTCAGAAGCCTTACACCAAGTGTGTGTCACACATCACGCCATGACCAATGGCTGTTATCGACTGGTGAGAATGCCTGTGTCGTCGCCTGCTGGCTGGATCGGTGGCGGGGCGGGGCGTGCAGTGTTCGCCCCCTTTATCACTCTGCGATAAGGGGGCTGTCCAGGGTGTGATCCAAGGCACAGGCTGGTTGAATCGGGCTGCCTGATCCCACCGCCGCCCAGCCCGAGCGGCCACCATCAGGAGGAACCACCATGGAAGCAACCACTTCACGCGTCGCCTTGATCACCGGAGCCGGACGGGGCATCGGGCGGGCCATCGCCGAACGACTGGCCGACGACGGCCAGGACATCATCGTCGCCGACGTCCCCGGTGCCCAAGAGAACATCGATGCGGTGGTTGCCGCCATCGAACAGCGCGGCCGTCGTGCGGTCGGCGTCACCGGTGACGTCTCCAATCCAGCAGACATCGAGCGGATGATCCAGCAGGGGACGGACGCCCTGGGTGACTTGACCGTGTTCATCGCCAACGCCGGCATCGCCCAGGTTGACGAGATCCTCGACGTCAAGCCTGAAGCCCTGGACCGGATGATCGATGTGAACATCAAGGGCGTCTACTACTCCTACCAGTCGGCTGCCCGCCGCTTCATCGCACAGGGCACGGGCGGGAAGATCATTGCCGCAGCGTCCATCGTCGCCTTCAGGCCGTTCCCGGTGTTGGCGTCCTACTCGGCAACCAAGTGGGCGGTCCGCGGACTGACCCAGGCTGCGGCCATGGAGTTTGCCAAGCACAACATCACGGTCAACGCCTACGCGCCGGGCGTCGTGGGCACGGCCATGTGGGACCTCATCGACGAAAAGCTCACCCAGCGGGACGGCACTCCGCGCGGCAGCGCACTGCAGGCACAGGTGGACAACATCCTTGCCGGCCGGGTCTCGGAGCCGGAGGATGTCGCCAAACTGGTTTCGTTCCTTTCCGGCCCGGATTCAGACCACATGACGGGCCAGACGGTCCTCATCGACGGGGGCATCAACTTCTCCTGATCCGGCACGACGCGTCCGTGGCGGCACGGCAATGCCAGCCGCCACGGGCGCCGGCTTCATCGTCCCTGCCAAGCAACGCCGGGCAGCATCCGGAGCGCGGCTACAGCTCCAGGACCCGGCCGTCCTGCACGGCCCAGCGGGTGTCGAGTCGGACGTTTTCCAGCAGCCGGCGGTCGTGGGTGACAAGCAGCAGCGTTCCCTCGTAGCTCTCCAGCGCTTCCTCAAGCTGCTCGATCGCCGGCAGGTCAAGGTGGTTTGTTGGCTCATCGAGCACGAGCACGTTGACGCCGCGGGCCTGCAGCAGCGCCAGCGACGCGCGGGTCCGTTCGCCGGGGGACAGGGCGCCCACGGGGCTCGTCACCTGGTCCGCCTTCAGCCCGAACTTGGCCAGCAGCGTGCGGACCTCGCCCTGGTTCAGCTCCGGAACCAGGCCCTCAAAAGCTTCCCCCAGAGGCATCCCCTCGGGGAACTGGCTGCGTGCCTGGTCAATCTCGCCGATGGCGACGTTGGCGCCCAGGGAGGCAACGCCGTCGTCCGGGTCAGTGCGGCCCAGCAGGAGCCGCAGCAGGGTGGACTTGCCCGCACCGTTGGGGCCCGTGATGCCAATGCGCTCGCCGGCGTTGACCTGCATCGAGACCGGCCCCAGCGTAAAGCCGCCCTGCCGCACCACCGCCGCATTCAAGGTGGAGACCACGGTGCTGGAGCGCGGTGCGGCGCCGATGCTGAACTGCAGCGCCCACTCCTTGCGCGGTTCCTCAACCTCATCGAGCCGCGCGATCCGGGACTCCATTTGCCGCACCTTTTGGGCCTGCTTTTCGGAGGATTCGCCGCTTGCCTTGCGGCGGAGCTTGTCATTGTCGGGGGCCTTTTTCATGGCGTTGCGCACCCCCTGCGAGCTCCACTCACGCTGTGTCCGCGCCCGCCCCACGAGGTCGGCCTTCTTGTCGGCAAACTCATCGTAGGCCTCGCGGGCGTGCCGCTTGGCGATGGCACGCTCCTCGAGGAACGAGTCGTAGCCGCCGTCGTACACGGCCACCTTGTTTTGCGCCAGATCCAGCTCCACCACCGAGGTGATGGTGCGGGCCAGGAACTCCCTGTCATGCGAGACCAGCACGACGCCGCCGCGCAGCCCCTTCACGAAATCCTCCAGCCGCGCCAGCCCGGCGAGGTCCAGATCGTTGGTGGGCTCGTCCAGAAGCACGACGTCGAAGCGGCTCAGCAGGAGCGCGGCTAGGGCAACGCGGGCGGCCTGCCCGCCGGAGAGTCCAGTCATGGGCGCGTCCGGATCCACCTCAAGGCCAAGTTCGGCCAGCGTTGCCGGAATGCGGTCGTCGAGGTCCGCTGCCCCGCACGCGAGCCAATGGTCAAGGGCTGTGGCGTACGTGTCGTCGGCGGCGGAGTTGCCCGAACCAAGCGCCTCTGCGGAGGTTTCCATGTCTTCGGTGGCCTGGGTGCAGCCGGTGCGCCGGCCGATGTAGGCGGCAACGGATTCTCCCTTGATCCGCTCATGTTCTTGTGGCAGCCAGCCGACAAAGGCGTCCTGCGGGGCGGTGCTGACGGTTCCGCCCTGGGGCGTGGCCGCCCCCGCCAACAAGCTGAGCAGTGTCGATTTGCCGGCACCGTTGGCGCCCACCACGCCAATCACGTCGCCGGGGGCCACCGTGAAGGAAAGGTTGGTGAACAAGGTGCGGTGTGCGTGGCCTCCGGAAAGGTCCTTTGCGACAAGTGTTGCGCTCATGAATCCATCTTAAGTTGCTTCCGGGTGTCCGCCGGACGGCAGTGGCGTGCGTCTCGCACTCCCAAGGCGACGGCCGGCTGGTGGGGGAGTGCCCGGCGTCGTGCTTGGGACTGCCTTGGACATTGTTGCCGCATGTGACGGATGGCTTGGGGCGGGGTGTCCGCGGCGGGCAGACTGACGGACAGAATCAAGAGCTTCGACCATGCGGCCCTGGCCGGTCGGGCGGCAACCCTCGCAACCATGGTGGGGTGCCCCGGGTGAGGATTCGACGCCTCCGGCACCGGCCGTCGGCGTAAGTATGGCGCGGTGCGCGGCACTCGCCTCGACGCAAAGGAAAACACCATGAGCGAAGCAACCCTGACCGATTCACAGCAGTCCGGCGCGCAGCAGACCGGCAACATCGACGGCGCCGCGGAGCGCTCGGTCCGGTTCGGCGAGGCCGGCGCGGCCTGGGCCCAGCGGATTGGCGCCAATCCGGACAACGGGAAACTGACCTACAAAGTGGCCGGGGTTGGGGTGGGCTCGGTGGCCACGCGCATCAGCGCCGGCAAACACCAGTTCACCGTGGACGAGCCCGCCGCACTGGCCGGGGACGACACGGCCGCCAGCCCGGTCGAGTACGCGCTGGGCGCGGTGATCTCCTGCCAGGTGGTGGTGTACCGGTTGTACGCCGAGCAGCTGGGCATCCAGGTGGACGACATCACGATCCATGCCGAGGGCGACCTTGACGTGCGCGGACTGTTCGGCATCGACGAAGCCGTCCGCCCGGGATTCAGCGACATCCGGCTGGCCGTCAACATCACGGGCCCGGAAACGCAGGAACGCTATGACGAACTCGCCCGCACGGTGGAAGCACGCTGCCCCGTCCAGGACCTGTTCAGCAACGCCACGCCGTTCAGCACGGTGATCACGAAGATTTAACGCGAGCCTTGGCCGGGGTTGGGGCCAGGGCCCCTGCCCCAGCGCCTGCGGTCAGCGCTTTTGCTTCGGGGCCGGCCCCATGGTGGCGCCGGGAGAATAAGCGCACCCGATCAACAGCTGCGGGAGTGGATCGTCCTTCTTGTCGATCTGGTCTATCAGTGTGTCAACACCGAGCCGACCGAGCTCGTCCGCCGGGGAAGCGAGGACGGCCATTTCCGGCTCGGACATGCTGGCCGTGTCCAGAGACGAGGCCAGGGCCAGCACGGAAATGTCCTGCGGCAGACGGTAACCGGCCTTTTGCAGCCCGGCGACAAAGCCGGGGCCCGCATGTTCATTCATCATTAAAACGCCCGTGGCGTCCGGGTGGCTGGCGGCGAACTCCGCTGCCAGCACGCGGCCTCCTGCCGACGACTGCAACCCGCTCATGATGGCTCCGGCAAGTCCGCGCTGGGCCGTGACTTCGCCAAACGCCTTGCGCGTCCTTGCCACCGGCCCATACCCGCCGAGCAGCTGGTTGCCGACACCGCCGTCGATCAACACCAGATCCGTGTGGCCCAGCGCGGTCAGGCGGTCAACGGCGTTCTCCACAGCGGATTCAAAGTCAACGTCCACAAAGGGGATGCCTGTGGTGTCCCGAGTTCGGCCAATCAAGGCAAAGGGGACGTTGCTGCCGGAGAGCTCGGCCACGCGGGGGTCGTCAAGCTGCACCTCCATGAGCACCACGCCGTCCACCAGGCCCGACGAGGTCAGCTCGGTGACGGCCTCGGCGTCGTTGCTCATGGGCCACAGCACCAGGTTGTAGCCGCGCTGCCTTGCCTGATCAGCGGCGCTGGTAAAAAACTGCACCGACGTGGGTGAAAAACGGTGTTGCAATGCCGGGTACAGCAGCGCCAGTACATGAGTCCGGCCCCTGGCCAGGGCGCTGCCGACGGCGTTGCGGCGGTACCCGAGGTCCTTCATCGCCCGTTCCACCTTGGCGCGGGTCTTGGGTGAGACGGGCTTTGAATTGTTGATCGTGAAGGAAACGGTCGCCAACGACACATTCGCCAGATTGGCCACGTCCTGCATGGTCGCCATGCTGCTCCTCCCAGTCGCTCTTGGTCAAAGCTGCCTCACCCAACTTTAGTCACATTCTGCTGCATGAACGACATAAAGTAAAGCGCTTTATTTTTCCTTGACAAGGCAGCCTCGATGCGGGCATGATCAATGTCACAGCCGCAAGTAAAGCGCTTTACTGCGAGTCGGTCCCGGCACTCTCCGGGGCGGACGACGGCGACACAGCCCTCCGGCATTCAAGTCCAGGGCCGCCGAGTCAGATCGAAGCGCTTCGACCACCGCACCACCGCACCACCGCACCACCACAACGAGCAAAGGAGCTACCGTGAAGATTCAAACTAAGACCCGCATGACCAAGTTCTTGGCCATCGCAGCCATCGCCCCGTTCGTCCTGACAGCCTGCGGAGGCGGGGGCGGCAGCGCCTCCGGTGACGGGTCCACGCTGACCCTCATGGACTACTACAACAACGATCCGGACAAGGCCCTGATCCAAACGGCCATTGACAAGTGCGCAAGCGAGATCGGTGTCACGATCGACCGCGAAGTGGTGCCCGGCAAGGACCTGATTCAAAAGGTGTTGCAGAAATCCTCCTCCAAGACCCTGCCCGACATCTTGATGCTGGACAATCCAGACCTGCAGGAGATTGCCTCCACCGGCGGACTGGCCCCGCTCAGCGACTTCGATGTGGACACCTCCGGTTTCGCCCAGGGCATGCTTGACGCCGGAACGTATGAGGGAGACGTCTACGGGCTGGCGCCCACAGCCAACACCCTGGGGCTCTTTTACAACAAAAAGATCCTGGCCGACGCCGGGCTGACGCCGCCCATAACCTGGGACGAACTCAAGACAACGGCCGCGGCGCTGACCCAGGACAGCCAGTTCGGCGTCGCCTTCTCGGCCATTGCCACGTATGAGGGCGCCTGGCAGTTCCTGCCGTTCATGTGGACGAACGGCGGCAGCGAGGCAGCGTTGGACTCCACGGAAAACAAGGAAGCCCTGCAGCTGTGGAAGGACCTCGTCGACAGCGGCGCCGCCTCCAAGAGCGTCATCAACTGGGGCCAGGGCGATGTCAAGGACCAGTTCATGTCCGGCAAGGCGGCCATGATGATCAACGGGCCGTGGCAGATCCCCGCCCTTAGTGCCGATGAATCGCTGGAATGGGGTTCGGTGCAGGTCCCAGTGAACAAGGCCGGCCAAACACCGATCGCACCCCTGGGCGGCGAGATGTGGACCATCCCGCAGACCGGCGATTCGGCCAAACAAGCCAAGGCTGCTGAGTTCATCAGCTGCTTCACCGCCGATGACACCCAGCTGTCCCTGAGCACCGACCGCTTCACGGTGCCGACCAAGCCGGAACTGGCGCAGGAGTACGTGGAGAAGATGCCGGACATGGAGGCCTTCACCGAGCAGATCGCCAATGCCCGGTCCCGCACGGGTGAGCTGGGTGCCGAATGGCCCAAGGCTGCCACCGAAATTTACACGGCCATCCAGCTCGCATTGACGGGCAAGGCCACTGTGGACGAAGCGTTCGCCCAGGCTGCCAAGGGCTGACGCCCACCCCACATCGTTGCCGGCTCCGCCGCCCTTGCGGCGGAGCCGGCGGAAAGGCCCCCATGACTTCCCTTTCAACAGACTCACCGGCACGGGCTGATCAGGCCGGTGCACGGGCGGAGGCGCCCCGGCGCAAGCCGCGAAACCGTTTCTTCGCCAACGAAAGTTTTGCGAAGCTGCTCTTCGTCATCCCTGCCGGGCTCTACATGCTCCTGTACTTCGGGTACCCGGTCGTCAAGAACATCATGATGAGCCTGCAGGACTACACCACGAAAACGTTCTTCACCGGTGAGGCGCCTTGGGTGGGGATCGATAACTACCTGACGGTCATCAATTCCAACCTGTTCGGCCCGGCCCTGCTCAACACGGCACTGTTCACGATTGCTTCCATCGCCGGGCAGTTCGTCATTGGCCTCGCCCTGGCCTGCTTTTTCAACCGCCGTTTCCCGTTGAGCGGCTTCCTCCGCGCCATGCTGTTGCTGCCGTGGCTGCTGCCGTTGATTGTTGCCAGTGCAACGTGGCGGTCCATTCTCGACCAGGACTCCGGCGTGCTGAACCAATTCCTTGGCACGTTTGGGATCCCCGCCATTCCGTGGCTGACCAGCCCGGATGTGGCACTGATCGCCGTCATCCTGGTCAATATCTGGGTAGGCATCCCCTTCAACGTCACCCTGCTTTACGGCGGACTCCAGGATATTCCGGTCGAACTCTACGAGGCGGGAGCCCTCGACGGTGCCACCGGGTGGAAAGCCTTCCGCCACATTACCTGGCCAAACCTTCGCCCGGTGGTCAGCGTGGTGCTGATCCTGGGCGTGGTCTACACGATCAAGGTTCTGGACATCATCCTCGGACTGACGAACGGCGGACCCGCCAACGCAACCCAAACCATTGCCGTGCGTTCCTACCAGGAATCCTTCGTCAATTTCGAATTCGGCGTGGGCGCCGCATTCTCCAACATCTTGATTCTCATTTCCCTGATTTTCGCCGTCATCTACCTGCGGGCAAATCGCCGCGCCGTCGATGAATAGGAGAACCCCATGACCACAGCACAGCTCAAGCGTCCTGCCGTCCGTGTGACGGCTCTGCGGCGGCGCGCCATCCGAACCCGGGCCTCCACCCTCCTGGGCATCTTGTTCCTGGCCTTCATGTTGTTCCCCATCTACTGGATGGTCAATGCGTCCCTGCAGCCGTCGGGCAACACCTTGTCAGCGGACTTCTTTCCATGGAACCCGAGCTTTGCCGGCTATGAAAAGGCCATTGCCGACCAAGGCCGCAATCTGCTCACCAGCTTGATCATTTCGCTGGGAACGGTGGCCGTCACGCTGGTCATCGCAGCACCCGCTGCCTACGCCTTGGCCCAGTTCAAGTTCCGGTGGATCAGCTGGGCGCTCCTGGCCATCCTCATCGCCCAGATGATTCCCGGCGTCGTCATTGCCAATGCCTTGTATGCCGCCTACAACGACCTGGGACTGTTGAACTCCATCCCCGGGCTGGTCCTGGCCGACGCCACCCATGCCATCCCCTTCGCCATCTTGATCATGCGGGCGTCGCTGAAGAGCATTCCGGATTCGATCATCGAGGCGGCCAGTGTAGACGGCGCCAACCAGCTCCGGGCATTTGAATAGATATCACTGCCGATCTCCAAGAACGCGCTCATCACCGCGGGCCTGTTCGCCTTCCTGTTCGCGTGGAGTGACTTCCTGTTCGCACTGACCTTGACCACGACCGATGAAATTCGTCCCGTGACGCTGGGCATCTACCAGTACCTTGGCACCCAGGTCTCAAACTGGAGCGCCGTGATGGCCACGGCCGTGTTGTCCTCACTGCCGGCCATCGTCCTGCTGGTGGTGGCACAAAAGTACATCGCCGCCGGCGCGACAGGCGGGGCCGTGAAATAGCCACGCAACACCAGCCGCCGGCAACCACCCCATGTTCCCTGCACCACCATGTAAAGGAAAACGAAAAAATGACTGGACTGACCAGCCCCGAAACCCCCATCAAAGTTGTTGTGTGGGGAGAAAACCGGCACGAACAAGTTGAACAAAAAGTCCGGGACCTCTACCCGAACGGCATGCACAACACCATCAAGGAAGGGATCGAAGAAAACCTGGGCTCCGGTGTCCAGGTCAGCACCGTGACCCTTGACGATCCCGACCATGGTTTGACCGAGGAGGTTCTCGCCGCCACCGACGTCCTCGTCTGGTGGGGCCACGCTGCGCACGCAGAGGTCTCCGACGAGGTTGTTGAGCGCGTGCACAAGCACGTCTTGGCCGGAATGGGCCTGCTGGTGCTGCACTCCGGGCACTGGTCCAAGATCTTCGGCAAGCTCATGGGCACCTCCTGCACCCTGCGCTGGCGCTCGGAGCAGGACCGCGAAATCGTGTGGACCGTTGACCCGACCCACCCGATCGCCCAGGGCGTGCCACATCCGTTCATCATCCCGGCGCAGGAAATGTACGGCGAGTTCTTCGACGTGCCGGCACCGGATGAGCTGATCTTCCTGTCCACCTTCACCGGCGGCGAAGTGTTCCGCTCCGGCATGACCTGGCGCCGGGGATTTGGCAAGATCTTCTTCTTCAGCCCCGGCGACCAGGACTTCCCGGTCTACCACCAGCAAGAAGTTCGCAAGGTCATCGCCAACGGAGTCCAGTGGGCCAGAACCCTCCGCCCGGAACGCGCCGAGCCCGTGCTGCTGCGCTATGACAGCGAAGACTTCCACAACGGGCGCGGATACCAGGGGGCGATGTCCAATTGAGCACTTTTGCCACTGTTCATGCGCCGGGCCCGCTCCGCCTGGTCCAGGTCGGTGCCGGCGGCATGGGGAAGGCCTGGCTGGACACGATTGCCGCCAACCCCGACGTGGAACTGGTCGGCCTGGTTGACCTGAACATGGACACCGCCAATGAGGCGCTCGCGGACAAGGGGCTCACGGGCGTGGTGGTGGGGACCAGCGTCGGCGAGGTTGCCGCCGCAACTGGTGCTCACGCCGTCGTCAATGTGACGGTGCCCGTGGCGCACCATCCCGTCAATGTTGAGGCCATGTTTGCCGGCCTGCCGGTGCTGTGCGAAAAGCCGGCTGCACCAACTGTTGCCCAGGCGCTGTCCCTGGCCGCCAGCGCCGAAGTCAGCGGCCAGCTGTTGATGATCAGCCAGTCCCGTCGCTACTTCAACCCCCTGGCCCAGCTCAAGGCGGTCACCGCAGGGCTGGGTGACATTGGTGTCATCACCACCGAGTTCTTCAAGGCCCCGCACTTTGGCGGCTTCCGCGAGGAGATGGACCATGTGCTGCTCGTGGACATGGCCATCCATCCGTTCGACGCCGTCCGGCACCTTACCGGGCAGGAGCCGGTCAGCGTGTACTGCGAAGAGTTCAACCCGGCCTGGAGCTGGTACAAGGCCGACGCCGCTGCTACCGCCATCTTTGAGTTCGCCGGTGGCCTGCGCTATGTCTACTCAGGCTCCTGGTGTGCCGATGGTGCCGAAACGTCCTGGAACGGGCAATGGCGCGTGAATGGTGCTCGGGGGACTGCGCTGTGGGATGGGGACCACACCCCGACAGCCGAGGGGCCCGACGGGGCGGCGCTGGAGATTCCTGCCGCTGCCGGGGGCCCGGAACAGATCGCCGGATCGCTGGCCGAGTTTGTTGCAGCGGTGCGCAGCGGTGTGGTCCCCGACGGGGAAATTCACTCCAACATCCACTCGCTCGCCATGGTGGAGGCGGCCGTGCAGTCCGCCGAATCGGGGCAGCGGGTGCGCATTGACGACGTCATCGCCGAAGCCTACTCACAGGCGCTGGACGCCGAGAAGAACGCTGCGGTGAAGGCTGCGCTCACCGGATGGGGCTCGCCGCAGCTCCGGTTCGCGCGGCGGGCGGATGCCGTCAGCCATTAGGCGGGGTCTGCAGCGTGGGCCACTGGCCGGGCGGGAGGGGCGAACCCTTCCTGCCCGGCCGCTGGGTGCAAGCCCAACTCCGGCCTTCCGTTCTGCAAGGTGTGCCGGCAGCGTGCGCGGACTGCTGCGAATCCCAGACTGAACCATTGCCGCCCCGGCACCATTGCCGCCTCGACGGATCCGCGGGTTGCCGCAGTGCGTATTCGTGGCCGTTGTAGAGTCGGAGTAGATCGAGAGGCTCGGAGGAATCATGAGATTGCACCACGTACAGGTGTCAATGCCCCACGGCGAGGAAGCCCGGGCGCGGTTGTTCTACGGCGGGGCGTTGGGGATGACCGAGGTTGAGAAGCCCGCATCGCTTGCTGGGCGAGGCGGCTGTTGGTTCCGATCCTTCGAAGGCGTCTCGGTTGTGGCGGAGATCCACGTGGGCGTCGAAGCTGGCTTCAGTGCGGCCCAAAAAGCACACCCCGGACTCATCGTGGCATCCACGGCCGAACTGGAAGATCTGGCCGCGAAAATCCAGGCGGCCGGCTTTGCTCTCTCTTGGGCGGAACGACATACTTTTGAGGGTTATGAGCGGTTTCATTGCCGCGACCCGTTCAACAATCGGGTTGAAGTACTCTCACCGGTCACGCAGTAGCTCTCCCGCACCAGCGGAATCAGGCGACCGGCTTTTTGGCTTGCACGGCAGCATCCAGGAACGGGGTTAAGAATTGGCAGATGGAGTCGAAGCATGGAAATGACTGTGGTCACGCTGGCCGAACGTCCGGATTTGATGGATGAGATGTGGTCCTTGCCCAACACTTGGCCGACGTTCATGCGCCAGGATCCGATCGGCAACCTCTACTACGGCAAGTTGGCGGAGTCATTCCCGGAACTTCAGCTCCTTGCACTTGACGAGCAGTCGACAGTGATCGGGAAGGTTCACAGCGTCCCCATGCAGTGGGACGGGTCCTTGGGCGGGCTTCCCGATCGCGGCTGGGATGCTGTTCTGGAAAGGGCGTTCGGTCCCAATTTTTCTGCGGCGGAATGTCATGCAGCCTCGCTTATTGAGGCTTTCATTGCTCCCGAATATGCCGGACGAGGGTTGAGTGGCAAGCTGCTGCTTGCGGCTCGGGACAATGCGGCAAAATTGGGGTACCGGGATCTTTTGGGACCAATCCGGCCTACCGGGAAGACGGATTTTCCGCATGAGGCCATGGATGACTATGTTGCCCGCGTCAACGGGGAAGGACTCCCTGTTGATCCTTGGCTGCGAACGCACGTCCGTTTGGGCGCAGTGGTGATGAAGGTCTGCCCGGTGGCGATGACGATCCCAGGAACGCTGGCGCAGTGGCGGGACTGGACCGGCTTGGAGCTGGCATCAAGTGGAGCGGTGGAGGTCCCTGGTGCGCTGAACCCTGTCCATATTTCGGTGGAACATGATCATGGCGTTTATGTTGAACCCAATGTTTGGATTCGTCACCAGTTGGCGGCGTAGCCCGTTGGCAGCAGGCGTTGGGTGCGTGGGGCTACGCGCATCTCGGCGGACAACTTGCGCTCAACGCCTACAGTGGGCTCTTCCGCTGACTCGGTCCCACGCGCTTTGGCTGGGCCCGCAGAAGTCCGTGCCCCTGGCGTCAAAGCACGACGTCGGACGCAGCCGCCCGGTCCAACCCGCCACAACTGCGCGAGCGTTCGTGAAAAACCAGCCATTGCTGCGAGAGCGTTCTCCGTGGTGCCGGTGGTGCCGGTGGTGGGGCGGTGCGGGGTGAGGCTACAGTCCGGGATTCTCGGCAGCTTGCTCGGTTTCCAGCCGGGCAAGCTTCGCGTCGTAACGTGACTGCCGGCGGCCCTCCAACATCAGCTCAATCCAATAGGCGCTTTCCCGTGCGCCGTCAAAGCAGGCAATCAAGGCCCGGACTGCCTTGTTTTTCGGGCGTGCCGACAGCCGAAACTCCAGAGGCGTCATGTGGGCGGACTGGGGCTTGCGGAAAATGAGCAGAAGGGACGGTGCCAGCCACAGGAAATAGCCCGCCAGGGAATGGAGCACCCGCTCGTTTTGCGATGCCGACACCGCCAAGGGGCTGACCACTGCCAAGGCCACCACGACCAGCAGGACCAGCGAATAGCCCAGGCCCACACCGGGGTGGGGATTGCTGCGGTACAGCGAAACTGCCAGGGCCGTGAGAGCGGCGGTGGCAACTGCCAGCAGGATCAAGGCCACCGCGGAAAGTGCCAGCAGCAGGGGTGAAAAGCGACTGTTCAGGAGCAAGGGAACAAAGGTGAACACGAGCCCGCTGCCAGCCCACCACAGCACCAGCCGCACGGTCTTGCTCGGATCCACGCGGATCCGGTTCCTGGCCGACACGCCCCACATGCGTTCCCAGCGGTGGGTGTGCAGGCGCATGGCCGTGGTGAGGTGGAATTCGTCAATCTCCCGCTGCACCGCCGCGTCCCGCTGGCGGACCACGGAGAAAATGACAAGCATCAGGCACAGCATGCCGAGGAAGAACTTGGGGCCCGAGTCCGGATCGGCCGGCAACAGGAACACGTTGTGCAACGCCATCCACATGGTGGCGGCAGCGGCGATCCCCACCAGCAGCGTCAGGAGCTCCAACAGTTCGTCCAGGGCCATGACCTGGACCTGGTTGGCCATGCCCAGGGGATTGCGGCCGCTAAAAACCAACGCCACCAGGATGGTGGCCGTGGCGCCGGCGATCCAGCCCAGCGCGTCAAGGCTGAAATCGAAAATGTCAGGGGTTGTGAAGGGGGCCAACACCCGTTCGCTGAAACGGGCCCACACGACGTTCAGGTCCCCAAAGGAGGAGACAATGGCCGAATCTGCGGGGTGGTGGATCTGGAGAATGAGCAGGCACATGAGCCAGCCCAGAAACAACAGCGTCAAGATCTGTCGGCGCTGGCTGCGTTTCTCCCGGTGAAATTCACCGATGCCAAGCACTGTATGTTCATGTTGTGCAGCCAACGGTCTCCCCTTGATTGTCCCTGTCCGGTGATCCTAGCCGAGCAGGCGCAGGCAAAGTGGTTTCACAGTGGAATTACGCCGTTATGTGCGTTAGTGTAACTACTTGTGAGATAGATAACGCAGCCACCCCGCCCCGCGCCGATCGCTCCGCCCTGCAGGCGGATTGCCGGATCGCGCTTGTTACGCCTGCCAATCCCCCATTTGTTAGAAGGCCGTAGTGCGCTCGTTTCCTTACAAACCCGCCAAGAAGCCCGACCTCCGCTCGCCCGGACGCTACCTGCTGTGGCTGGCCGGCGCCCAACGCGGCACGCTGCTGCTGGGCATCATGTACGGCACAATTTGGACCGTCTGCCAGGCACTGACCCCCTACATTCTGGGACAGGCGATCGACCAGGGAATCCTGCCCGGCAACTTTTCCCGGCTCACCGGCTGGGTGGGCTTGCTGGTGGGGTTGACCATCGTCCAGTCGGTCTCCGCCACGCTGCGCCACCGCGCCGCCGTGAGCAACTGGATGCAGGCAGCCTTCCGCTCCGCGCAGGTCGTCGGACACAAGGTGACGCGCAGCGGCGATGCACTGCCGCAAAAATTTTCCACCGGCGAGGTCGTCTCGACCTGTGCCTCCGACGCGATGCGCATCGGCGAGATCTTTGACGTGGCCGCCCGACTGGCCGGATCCGTGGTGGGCTACCTGCTCGTCTCGTTCCTGGTGTTCCAGTCGTCGTGGCAGCTGGGCCTGGTGGTGCTGATCGGTGTGCCGCTGTGCGGTGCGGCGATGTTGTTTGTGATCCGCCCGTTGCAGCGGCGCCAAAAAGCACAGCGCGAGGCTGCCGGGCAAATGACGGCGCTTGGCGCCGACACCGTGGCCGGGCTGCGTGTGCTGCGCGGCATCGGCGGCGAGCACATCTTTGTTGAGCGCTACCGGGAACGCTCGCGGGAAACGCAGCTGGCCGGCAACAAGGTGGCGTATTCACTGGCCGACCTAGACGCCGCACAGGTCTTCGTCGTCGGCGTTTTCAGCGTCGCGTTCACCTGGATTGGTGCGCTGCAGGCCGTGTCCGGACAAATCGAGGCCGGCCAGCTCGTGGCACTTTACGGGTACGCGGTCTTCCTCGTCTCGCCCATCCGGACCGCCGCCGACGCCGTCTCCCGCCTCATCCGCGCCCAGGTCGGAGCCAAGCGCATCATCGATGTTTTGGCCACACCCTCCGCCGTGCACGACGCCGAGACAACCGTCCCTGCCCCGGCCTCACCGAGCGCCTTGCTTGACTCGGTTTCAGGCGTGGTGGTTGCCCCTGGCGGGCTGAGCGCCATCGTCTCGGACGACCCCGCAAAATCGGCCGACCTGGCCCGCCGGCTGGGGCGCTTCGAGGACGCGGTGCTGCGCGAGGCGGAGGTGCGCTGGGGAAGCGAAGCACTGCACATGATGCCGCTGCGCGAGGTGCGCTCACGCATTGTGGTCTCCGACGCCGAACCCCAGCTGTTCACGGGAACACTGCGGGAGGAACTGGACCCTGCCGGAAACCACACCGACGCGGAAATTATGGCGGCCATCGACGTGGCCAGCGCCGACGACGTGTTTGACGGCCTGGAACACGGGCTGGACGACGAAGTGACGGAAAAGGGCCGCAGCTTTTCCGGCGGCCAGCGCCAACGCCTGACACTGGCCCGGGCCGTGCTGACGGAGGCCGAGGTGCTGGTGTTGATTGAACCGACAAGCGCCGTTGACGCCCACACGGAATCCCGCATCGCCACAGCCCTGCGCCGCACGCGCGGGACGCCGGAGCAGACAACAGTGGTCGTGACAGCCAGCCCGCTGTTGCTGGGTGCCATGGACACCGTGGCGTTTCTGCAGGACGGGGCGCTGCTGGCGCAGGGCACCCACCGGCATCTGCTGGACACTGTTCCGGGCTACCGCAAGGTGGTGATCCGCGGCGAGGGCATGGACGGTCATGCGACCCCGGCGGAGGCAACGCCCAAAGCAACCACCCCGGAGGCAACGGCCGGTGCCAACGCTCGGGACGACGTCGAACTTTTGGACAACAGCAGCACACACGGAGGGGGAAACTAATGGCTGAGACAAAGCTGCCCGTGGCGGATTCCGCCGAGGTCAAGGCCGAGGGGCTGCGGCTGATGCGCATGCACAGCAGGCCGCTCGCCGGTGTAGTGGGCCTGTACGTGGTGTCGGCCATTGCCGGGCTGGCCGGGCCGTTCCTGCTGGGCCGGCTCGTGGACGCCATCAGTGTTGGCACCACCACCGGGTTCGTTGCCGCAGTGGCACTGGGCCTGGCCGGATTCGTGCTTGTCCAGACGGTGCTGGCCCGGTGGGCCCGGCGCAAGGGCATGGTGCTCGGCGAGAAGGTGTTTGCCCAGCTGCGCGAAGAATTCATGGAGCAGGTCACGTCCCTGCCGCTGTCCACGGTGGAAAAGGCCGGCACCGGCGACCTGGTGTCCCGCACCACCAATGACGTTGAGTCCGTCTCGCACACGGTCCGCTTTGGCGTGCCGCAGGTGCTGGTGTCGGTGGCGACCATTGCGCTGACGGTGGCCGCCGCCCTGCTCACCAGCCCGCTCGTGGCCGTGGCGCTGCTGGTGGGCCTGCCCCTGCTGGTGCCCGTCACCCGCTGGTACCTCCGACGCGCCACCCCTGGATACCTGGCCGAGCGGGAAAGCTACGCCGGGCTCAACGGATCAATCACCGAGACCATCGAGGGCGCCCGCACGGTGGACGCGCTGAGCCTTGGCCAGCACCGCCGCGACCGGATCGATGCCGCCCTGCGCAACTGCTTTGAACGCGAGAAGTACACGCTGGGCCTGCGCACCGTGCTGTTCCCGGTGGCCGAATTTTCCTTCTGGCTCCCGGTCGCCGCGGTGCTGCTGTGGGGCGGCTGGCTCTCCTCCCAGGACCTGGTCACCACCGGCATGGTCGCCACGGTTGCGCTGTACGCCATGCAGCTCATTGACCCCGTGGACACGCTGATCATGTGGATCGATGAGATCCAGGTGGGTGCCTCCTCGCTGGCCCGCATCGTGGGCATCCGCGACGTCAAGGCGGACCGCACGGCCACGGACGCCGTCCCCGCCGACGACGAACTGGTCGTCGACAAGGCCCGCTACGCCTACCGTCCCGGCCACAACGTGCTGCACGGCATCGACCTCACCCTCCGGCCGGGCGAGCGGCTGGCCATGGTGGGTCCCTCAGGTGCGGGCAAGTCCACCCTGGGCCGCCTGCTGGCCGGCATTCACGGCCCCACCTCCGGCTCCGTCACGGTGGGCGGGGTGCCGCTGGTTGACCGTCCGCTGGACGAGCTGCGCGGCGAGGTTGCCCTGGTCACGCAGGAACACCACGTGTTTGTGGGCACCCTGGCCGACAACGTCCGCCTGGGCAAGGCGGACGCAACTGACACCGAGATTGAAAAGGCACTGTCCGACGTCGGCTCGCTGGCCTGGGTGCGTGCCCTCCCCAAGGGCCTGGCCACCGAGGTTGGCTCGGGTTCGCACACGCTGACACCGGCCCAGGCGCAGGAGCTCGCGCTGGCCCGGCTGGTGCTGGCCGACCCGCACACGCTGGTGCTGGACGAGGCCACGTCGCTGATTGACCCGCAGGCCGCCCGCGATTTAGAGTTTTCGCTCAGTGCCGTCCTTGAGGGGCGGACGGTGGTGGCGATCGCGCACCGGCTGCACACAGCGCACGACGCTGACCGGGTGGCCGTGGTGGAAAAGGGCCGGATCTCGGAGCTTGGCTCGCACGACGAGCTGCTGGCACAGGACGGCTCCTACGCCGCGCTGTGGAACTCCTGGCGCCAGGACGCCTGAGGCCGGCGGATTCGGCGGGCCCGGACCCCTCGCGGGCAGTAAGATTTCCTCGGCCGCGGGCGGCCTCCGAAATCCATCCCCGATCCGGGGCCCGGACCCGCTGGCCAGGCCGGCTCCCACGCGGGCAGGGCGCGGCCCTTTTGGCGGTGTGGAAATGGGCGTAACGTTCAAGGAGGGGACGCGTTGGACCGGCCGGCCCGGTGCGTAGCGACTTGGAAGCACAAGGAGTTCACCATGCCTGACAAACAGCCGCACCACCACGAACACAAGAAGGTCGACAAGGGGCACGCCATCAAGGCCAAGCGCGCGGAGAAGAAGGCCCGTGGCGCTGCGAACGAAGCCGAAGATCCCGTCGCGCACATCACGAAGAAGCGGTAACAGCCAGTCCCGCCGACAGTCGGCTGCCGGCCGCAAGCCTCCGGCCGGCTATATGCGTACGCATGGAATAGTCGGCAGGGGCCCGGCGTTGTGCCAACCATGGACACAAATTTTAAGAAGCGCATCGGATTCCTCTCCTTTGGCCACTACGGAACGGGGCGCGGCTCGCAAACCAATTCGGCGGCCGACGCCCTCCACCAGGCTGTCGACTTGTCCGTTGCCGCCGAGGAGCTGGGCATCGACGGGGCATTCTTCCGTGTCCACCACTTTGCCCGGCAACAGGCGGCCCCATTCCCCCTGATGGCTGCCATTGCTGCCCGCACGAGCCGGATTGAAATCGGCACCGGCGTGATCGACATGCGCTATGAAAACCCGCTGTACATGGCTGAGCAGGCCGCGGCCACTGACTTGATCAGCGATGGACGCCTCCAGCTCGGTGTGAGCCGTGGTTCACCCGAACCCGCCGCCAACGGTGCGGCCGACTTTGGCCATTACCCGCTCGACGGCGAGACGGACGCCGACATGGCCCGGCGCCACACAGCCTCCTTCCGGCACGCCATTTCAGGTGCCGGCGTGGCCGAGCCCGGCGGCCATGCGTCCATGGGCGGTGACCGGCTGTTGCGCATTGAGCCGCAGTCGCCGGGGTTGGCACGGCGCATTTGGTGGGGAGCCGGATCGCGCGCCACGGCCGTATGGGCCGCGCGGCAGGGCATGAACCTGATGAGTTCAACCCTGCTCACCGAAGACACCGGAGTTCCCTTCGACCAGCTGCAGGCCGAGCAAATCCAGCTGTTCCGTGACGAGTGGGCGAAGGCCGGCCACGACTTTGCGCCCCGCGTTTCGGTCAGCCGCAGCGTCATCCCCGTGGTTGACGACGTGGACAACATGTACTTCGGGCTCCGTGCCCAGACGGACGGCAAGGACCAGGTCGGCATGATTGACGGACTGCTCTCCCGCTTTGGCAAGAGTTACATGGGTGACCCCGCCGACATTGCCCGCGACCTCGCCGCCGATGCCGCAGTCCAAGCCGCCGACACGGTCATGCTTACGGTCCCGAACCAGCTGGGTGTTGCCTACAACACGAAGATGCTGGGCAACATTGCCGAGCACATCGCACCCGCGATCGGCTGGATGCCGAACTTATAGGGAACCGAGAATCTGGGGCGCCACTGAGAGGCATGCTGTGTGATGTAGCTCTCGGTGTTCGGTAGAGTTGAAGTCATGGGGAGCGATCGCAATCCCACAGACGGCGACTGGTTCTATGCCCCTGCGCCTCCGGACATGCGCACTTATAGAGAACTCGGGAACTTCACCGTGGATGGCGAGACATTCGCAGTGCGCAGGAGCGACGGCGATGGTTCGACGCATTATGACTGGATCTCTGGGCCCAACGACGGTTATGGTTTCAGCACGTTCGGCAGCACTGAACCACTTAGCCATGAGCAGCGCTTAGCCTCTATTCGTGACTTCCTCGCTGGAATCGACCCCGCAACCGGATATCTCTCCGACCCGTAGGACGAACAAGACTGCCCGCGGTAATGGTGACGGATCTCGAGCCAGCTCGGCGTTGCTTACAACACGAAGGTGCCGGCCGGCATTGCCAAACACACTGCCCCGGCGATCGGCTGGACGCCCAACATCGAGGGGTCCGTTGGCGAACATGCGGTGTAAACAGTTGCAGGTGTGAGGGGAGCAGCCGGCTCCAGGGCGACGTCGGGGCTGCTGTTCAGGAGCTCCGACCAGATGCTGTTGCCTTTCGTGCGTCGCAGATTGAAGCGGTCGAGACGGACGTGGTCCCGCGATTGGGTGGAAGTCGAACCTCTGCCGGTTTTGAAAGTAGGCGGTTTTGGCGAATTTCTCTTTGCAAGCAGACTAAGCACTGTCCTGCGCGACGAGCAGCCCATCGACATATGCGAACACCGGCTGGGGTCTGAACCCCGCGAGGAACACAGAGCGATGCTTGTCGATCCGAACTGAGTGCCGTTCGTTCGCCCCGACTTCGAACTCCCAAGACTTGACTGTACTGAGGGATGCGAAGCGGACGGTATCGACCACGCTCTGTCCATCCACGGTGATCGTGAGGCGGCCCCAGAATTTATCGAAGGAGAAGGCGACGGTGTGCTGTTCCTGTACGCCGACGAAGAAAGTCATAATCACTTCGGCAGCGTATCAGGGGACTCGGAACACTTTGAAACGGCGGCTTCCGCAGTCCCGTGGCTGGCCAGTTTCAAACAATTTGCTCTCAATCGTCGCTCACGGCCGGCTCGCTTCCTGCGACGGCTACCTGGAAACCGGGGTAGCCCGTGGTGGCTTCAGTCATTCATTCTGGTTCTTGGTTGCCACGAAACAGCAAAGCTGGCAGAAGTTCGAACCTTCAGCATAAGAATTCGCTAAGGTGCTGTTCGGTGCAATGCCGCGGCCACCGATTGATGGTGCAGCGCTAGCGAAACACGGGTGAGGGGACTGCTCGGGGGTGACCTCCGTCATGGATAGAATGTCGAGGTGCTCAGCCCCTCAAACCTCAATGATCCCGGTGATGTCCTGTTGGACGTCAAATTCTGGCGAGCCATTGGGCTTCTTCCGCTCATTTTGGGGATCGTGGCGATGCCAGCACTGGTTCTGGGTGTCATTTCCAGCGGTCACGGCTTTCATGCATGGGGAGTGCTGTTCACGGCGCTGGCCGTTGGGGCCTCGCTTGCCGCGGCCTACATTTTGGCCAGACGTCGCCAGATTGGAATGATCACCAATGCCCATCTGCGCACTCTTGCATCTCGGCGGGCGGATCAGGTTTCAATGCTCAGCCACGAGATTCGCACACCACTGGCTGTGATCAAAGGGTCTGCAGAATTGCTCGTGGAGGAGGGGCCAGGACCGCTGACTCCCAAGCAGCAGTCATTTGTGCTCAGGATCCTGGATAATTCTGAACGCATGGCAAATTTGGCGGAGCAGCTGCTGACCCAGGCTCGCATTGAAGCCGGAGTTTTCGAAGTGCGGCCAGCCGTGGTGGATGTGCGCAGTTTGATGCGCAATATCGTTGAGGACCTCGTTCATGTCACGGACGCTCCAATAGTTCTTGATGCGCCTGGGGCCCCCGTGCGTGCCAATGTCGATGCCGCACTTATCAGGCAAGTCGTGACCAATTTGGTGATGAATGCGGCTCGCAGCAACCACGAACTGACTCCTGTGCAGATACGCCTCACTTCGGGAGAAGGCCAGCTGCTGGTCTCTGTCAGTGACGGTGGTTCCGGGATGAGCGAAGAGCAGCGGGACAGGCTGTTTAAGAGATTCTCCAGTGGGCGGCCCTTGGGTAACGGAACAGGTATTGGTTTGTTCATTTCCCAGCAAGTCATTGAGTTACACGGGGGACGGATTTTTGTTGACACGATTACTGGTGGAGGAACGACAATGATGTTTACCCTGCCCCTGAAGGCGTAAGAATAATGGTCGTAGATGCCCCTCTGGTCTTTGTTGTAGACGATGAGCCCGCCATGCTCGATATTGTGACATTTGCTTTGGAAACCCAAGGTTTCATGTACCAGTCGTTCCGGTCTGCGGAAGCTGCTTGGACAGCTATGCGGAACACGACTCCAGACTTGGTCGTCTTAGACGTCATGCTCCCGGGAGTTTCCGGAATCACCATGTGCCGGCGCATCAAGGCCAGCACTCAAGTACCGGTCATTCTGTTGACGGCAAAAGGGGAGAGCGCGGATCGGATTGCCGGCCTTGAGGCGGATGCCGACGACTACATCGTCAAACCATTCCATCCGCGAGAGCTTGCCCTGCGTGCTCAGCGGCTGGTTCGCCGTCAGTCAGGTTCGGGGCTCGCGATTGCGGCGGGTCCGTTTGCGTTGGACCCCGCGGGTGACAACGTCATGGTGAATTCAGTACGGGTACCGCTGACACCCAATGAATTCAAAGTAATGACGGCGCTCGTTTCTCAACCCGGAAAAACTCTGGTCTTTGACCGACTGCTGCTCGCCGGCTGGCGCGAGACCGACCGTCTAGGCGGGCGCCAGATGCTCAAGACCGCCGTTTACAGGCTGCGACACAAGCTCGAGTCTGCAGCTCCTGGTGCCGGGGAATGCATTGAGAGCGTCAGGGGTTCGGGTTACCGCCTCAACATCGATTGACAGGATTGCTGCGGCCGGCCCGCCACAATTGGAAGCGCTGCTCAAGTCGGTGGTCACAGTACTGTGACCATTGTCGGCTGAACTGTGACTCAATTCATGCGCAGCCTTACCTAACGTTGAATTCATCACCCGCACTTACGTGCGTTCCGCTTCGTGCACACTGAAGTGCACCCGCCAGTAAGGAGCCGTTTCCATGGGACGGTACATCAAAAAAGCAGCAGCACTCTTCGCCGTTGGGGCATTAGCGTTGACTGGATGCAGCGCCACCGCTGCCACAAGTGGGGACGATGATTCACTGACATTTGTGTGCAGCCCGCAGGAGGACTGGTGCCAGCTCGTTGCTGCCGAATTCACGAAAGCGTCAGGAATCAATGCCAACTATGTTCGTCTCAGCGGCGGCGAGGCGGTTGCAAGGCTGACCGCAGCAGGCGAAACCCCTGAATTTGATGCTTGGTTTGGGGGTGGCGCCGATGGTCATATTGCGGCCGAAGAGGAAGGGCTGATTGAGAAGTTCGTCCCTGAAAATGCAGCCCAAATTCCCGAAGAGTACAAGGACCCGGATGGGTTCTGGACTGGCATTTATGCTGGCGCATTGAGTTTTTGTTCCAATACGGACGTGTTGAACAAGATCGGCGTCGTCGCTCCGGAATCGTGGAACGACCTCCTAGACCCGAAGTTGAAGAAGAATGTAGCCATGGCCCACCCGGGAACCTCCGGGACGGCCTACCAAGCAGTGTGGACACAAGTCATGCTCAATGACGGAAGCCAAGATGCGGCAATCGACTACTTCACAAAGATGCACAGTAACGTCTTGCAGTACTCCAAGAGCGGCAGCGCTCCGGGCCAAATGGCGGGCCGCGGCGAAGTCGGTGTCGGCGTCATCTTTGCCCAGGATTGCCAGAAGTTCATCAATGAGGGATTCACTCAACTCAAGACGACCTTCCCCAAAGAAGGTGCCACCTTTGAAGTTGGTGCAGTGTCCCTGATCAAGAACGCTAAGCACCCCGAAGCCGCCAAGAAGTTCATTGAGTGGACGCTCACCGCAGAGGCTCAAGATCTTGCTGCGACGGTCGGAAGCTACAGCCTGCCGACCAACCCCGACGCCGTCATCACCGATGACATGGTGGACACCTCAACGCTGAAGCTGCTGGACGGCGACATTCGAGAAATGGGAGAGGCAAGGAATGAGCTCACGTCCCGGTTCGACAGGGAAGTTGCTCCGGCACCCAAGAGCTAGCCGAACCTTCCTCAGAACCGAAAGAATCTTATGACTATTCCATTGCTTGATTCCCCAGCCTCGGGCAGGATCCAGGTATCCAAACCGGGCGGGAGCGTTCACAAGAAGCGTGCCAAAGACCTCAGCGTCATCATCCTCACCACGATCGTTTGCGCAATCCTCCTGATGATCATCGGCTTCCCGCTCTTCGGGTTGCTTTCATCGGCTTTCGCGCCGAAAGGCCTGGAGGTCCTGGGCCGCATGGTGACTGACCCCGTCAATCACCGCATCCTCGGTAACACCCTGCTCCTTGGTTTGGTCGTTGGCGTTACTGGCACACTCGTGGGCTTCCTCTTCGCATATGCACACGTCAAGGTGAAATTCCGAGGCAAACGGGCACTACATCTCTTGGCAATGATCCCGATTGTTGCGCCACCATTTGCGGTTGCAACCGCTGTCATCACATTATTTGGCCGCAATGGGGCCGTCACCAACGGGATTTTCGGGTGGCAGGCTGACATTTATGGGCTGCCCGGACTGACGATTGTTTTGTCTCTGTCGTTCTTCCCTGTGGCCTATATGAATATCCGCGGCATGTTGGAAAGCCTTGACCCGTCGCTCGATGAAGCAGCGGCAGGCCTTGGCGCTGGCAAACTGCGTGTCTTCTTCACAGTCACCATCCCCATGCTGGTCCCAGGACTCGCAGGGTCGTTCTTGCTGTTGTTCGTGGAATCAATCGCGGACCTGGCCAATCCACTGGTGCTTGGTGGGGACTACACAGTCCTGGCCAGCAGGGCATATCTTGCCGTCACAGGTGAGTTCAACATGCAGGCTGGCGCTGCGTACTCATTGACGCTCATGCTCCCAGCGCTGCTCGTCTTCCTTGTGCAGCGGTACTGGGTGTCCCGGAAATCGGTGGTCTCGGTGACCGGGAAGCCGGCAGGCACCACGGAACAGATCAGTGCGCCCGTCATCAGAGTCCCAATCCTGGTTCTCGTCGGGTTCTTGGCCGCGCTCATTGTGTCCATCTACGTGACCGTGCTGGCGGGTGGCTTCATGAAAGTGCCGGGTGTGAACAACACGTTCACACTGGCTCACTACCAATTTGTTCTCAACGGTCTTGGTTCCAAGGCCATGGTGGACACCACGATCTTGGCCCTGATCGCTGCCCCCATTGCTGGCATCCTGGGCATGCTCATCGGATGGTTGGTCGTGCGCAAACTGAAACGGGCCAGCGGACTCATAGACTTTGTGGGCATGTTGGGGCTGGCCGTTCCCGGTACCGTCCTGGGCATTGGTTACCTGATCACCTACAACTCACCGGTCAACATATTCGGACTGCAGGTCTTCCCGGCGCTCGCAGGCGGGTCCGCCATCTTGGCAGGAGCCGTAGCCATCGTGATGGTTTACATAGCTAGGTCTTTGCCGTCCGGGCAACGCGCAGCGGTGTCTGCCTTGCAACAGATGCATCCGGCCATTGAAGAGGCGTCAACGTCGCTGGGCGCAGATTCAGCCACGACATTCCGTAAGGTCACCCTGCCACTGATCCAGTCCGCACTTTTGACTGGCTTGACCTTTGCTTTTGCCCGGTCGATGACCACACTCTCGCCCATTATTTTCCTGACGACACCCGGCATCAGAATCATGACCTCGCAGATTCTGGCGGAAGTTGATTCAGGCCGTTTCGGCAACGCCTTTGCCTACTGCACGGTTCTGATCGGAATTGTGCTTATCGTCATTCTCATTTTGAACGTCATTATCCGAAAGGTGGTCTTCCGTGGACAATCTCACCGCCGCTGACCCAATTGCCGACACCTCCGAAGCCATCGAATTTTCGCCAGCCGAAGAAAGCGGACAGGTCACGTTGTCCGCTCTAACAAAAAGATACGGCAGCCGCGCCGATGATCCTATCGCCGTCGACAACGTCGACCTGCATATCAACGCAGGCGAATTCGTGACCCTGTTGGGTCCTTCAGGCTGTGGCAAGACGTCAACCCTGCGCATGATTGCCGGCTTTGAGACTCCCAGCTCCGGGCATGTCGCCGTTGACGGAGTCGACATGGTGTCGGTGGCGCCCAACAAACGGCCCATGTCGATGGTGTTTCAGTCCTATGCACTCTTCCCTCACCTGTCGGTGCGCCAGAATGTTGCCTATGGGCTGAAGCTGAAGAAGACGTCGGACAAACGACTAAAGGAAGAAGTCGACACTGCTCTGACCATCATGAACCTCATACCGTACGCTGACAGGGCGCCGCATCAGTTGTCGGGTGGCCAGCAACAGCGGGTGGCGCTTGCCAGGGCTTTGGTCATGAGGCCCAAGGTTTTGCTTTTTGATGAACCGCTGTCCAATCTCGATGCGAAGCTCCGTGTGCAAATGCGCAATGAAATCCGCCGGCTGCAAAAGCGTCTCGGGATCACCAGTATCTTCGTCACCCACGATCAAGACGAGGCCATGACCCTCTCTGACCGGATCGTGGTCATGAATCAGGGGCAGATTGAACAAATTGATACCCCGGAGCGTGTTTATCGGCGTCCCTCGTCCATTTTCGTGGCGGATTTCATTGGGCGTGCCAACTTCTTGGACGCGACGCTGCTGGCTGAGCCGGTGGTGAATCGGGCCAGGGTATTCGCTTTGGGACGAGAACGGGACGTTGAAACACATGACGACGTCACGCTCGAAGGGGAAGTGCTGCTCATGGTGCGTCCCGAATCGGTATTGCTGACCCTCAACCCGGAAGCGGACACAGTCCACGGGGAAGTCGGCCGTGTACTCAGCGTCATCTTCCACGGTGAATCTGTTGAGTATGAAGTTGAAACGGACTCGGGCAGCATAGTTGCGCTTGTATCCGATGCCGCGGCCAGCGAGATTTTCGAGGTCATGGACACCGTCAGTGTCGGTATCAAAGCGGACCGAGGGTGGCTGCTTCCTGTGGTCCCGTAACTGGTGCGGTGCCAGCGAAACCCGGGTCCCGTCGTCGTGCCTTCCCGAGCACATCAGCTGTCTTTTTAGGAAGGACGCCGGCGGGACTCGGCTTCGGAGGCACACATCACCCCGTGTGGGGTTGAATAGGTTTATGTTGGCGGAGGGACAGTATCGCCGCGCTCGGCACGATGATTTCCTTCGGAAATCGGTAACGGCTTGTTGTTCCGTGCGGCGAGCTCTGCAGTAGTGCCGGGAGCTAGTACCGGGAAATGGTCTTGTATCCGATGCCTGTGGACGTTTCGATTTCCACGTAGCAGCCAGCCTTGTAGGCGGCCCGCCAGGCCGCATTCTGCGTCGCGCCGGAACTCTTGTAGTTAAAATTCACCTGACCGGCATAGAAGCAGAGTTGATTCCAGGTTTTCCGGCCGACGATCCCGTCTGACGTCAGTCCTGCGAACTTCTGAAAACGCCGCACCTGTGTATAAGTGCTGGTGCCAAGGCTGTTGTCGACCGTGAGCCCGTAGCCGCCATAGCGTGAGCCGTAGCCGACGTTGACGCCGTTGAGCATTCGTTGGATAGTGGCGATGCAGGACGAGTATCCGCCGCGCGCGTATTTGTATGCGTTGCACCCTTTGTTTGATGAACCGCTGTACGCCTCCGCTTGGGACGATGGTGCGACTGACCCGACGCCGGTGAGGGCAATGGTGAGAGCAGCGACAATTGCAGTCTTCCTGAGAACCTTCATTATGACTCCCCAGTCTCATTGATCCAATTTCAGATGTGTCCCAGCTCATATCAGCAGAGTGTTGCTGTCAAGTGGCTTCGCGCAAGGGATCGGTAACACGCATTGGCTGTTGCCAAGCTGTGGCACGGCCCGACGGCCGTTATCGGGAGGCCGCGGACAAGGTATGTAGGCCGGGCGAGGTGAGGTCCCGCCGTCGAGCATTCACCGGCGTTTAGCGGACGACGGCGGCATCTGGCATTACCGCTGTGGAGGCGGTGGTAAAATCAGCTAAGCAACCCCCTAAATTTTTAGCGATACCGGTCAGTCCCTGGCCGAAAGAATCGCAACAAACGGCGGCGCAACATCGCCAGCCTGACGCCCACAACACCATAAAGTCTGGAATCCATGAGAAGAACTGTTCGCCAAAGCCCGCCCGCCCTCGCCGATGGTGCCATGCGCATCGTCGCCCTCGGAGGTTTGGGGGAGATCGGCCGCAACATGACCGTCTTCGAATATGCAGGCAAGCTGCTTATTGTCGACTGCGGCGTGCTGTTCCCTGAGGAGCACCACCCCGGCGTTGATTTGATCCTGCCTGATTTCTCTTATTTGAAGAACCGCTGGCAGGACGTTGTCGGCCTGGTGCTGACCCACGGTCACGAGGACCACATCGGTGGTGTCCCGTACCTGCTCAAGCACCGCGGTGACATCCCCGTCATCTCCGCCAAGCTGACCCTGGCCTTCCTGAAGACCAAGCTCGACGAGCACCGGATCAAGGGCAAGATGATCCAGGTCAAGGAAGGCGACCGCCGCAAGTTCGGCCCGTTCGACGTCGAATTCCTGGCAGTCAACCACTCCATCCCGGACGGTCTGGCCGTTGCCATCCGCACGCCTGCCGGCCTGGTGCTGGAAACCGGCGACTTCAAGATGGACCAGTTCCCGCTGGACAAGCGCATCACCGACCTGGCCGGCTTTGCCCGCCTGGGCGAGGAAGGCGTGGACTTGTTCATGCCGGACTCCACCAACGCCGAAGTGCCCGGCTTCCTGGCGGCTGAAGCCGACCTGATCCCGGCCATCGACCAGGTCATGCGCACGGCCCCGCGCCGCGTCGTGGTGTCCAGCTTCGCCAGCCACGTCCACCGCATCCAGCAGATCATCGACTCGGCGCAAAAGTACAACCGCAAGATCGCCTTCGTTGGCCGCTCCATGGTCCGCAACATGACCACGGCACGTGAACTGGGCTACCTGAAGATCCCGCGCGGCATGCTCGTTGACGCCAAGGAACTGGAAAAGATGGCCCCCAACAAGGCGGTTCTCATCTGCACCGGTTCACAGGGCGAGCCCATGGCCGCGCTGGCACGCATGGCCAACGGCGACCACCAGATCAACCTGACCGAGGGCGACACTGTCCTCTTGGCCAGCTCGCTGGTGCCCGGCAACGAGTCCTCGATCTACCGGCTCATCAACGACCTCACCAAGCAGGGCGCCAACGTCATCCACAAGGGCAACGCGAAGGTACACGTCTCCGGACACGCCAGCGCCGGCGAGCTTGTGTACTGCTACAACCTGGTCCGTCCCAAGAACGTCATGCCTGTGCACGGTGAATACCGCCACCTGAAGGCCAACGCGGGCCTGGCTGTCCGCACCGGCGTTGACCCGAAGAACGCGTTCATCGTTGAGGACGGCACCGTGCTCGACCTCAAGGACGGTGTGGCCAAGATCGCCGGCAGCGTTCCCGCCGCATACGTGTACGTCGAGAACATGGTTGCCGGCGCGGCGACGGAGGAGTCCCTGGAGGACCGCCTCCGCCTGGGTGCCGATGGTGCCGTGACTCTGTTGCTGATCGTCAATCCGGACACCGGAAAGATCGAAGAAGATCCGGAATTCTTCCCCGTGGGCTTCAACCTCACGCCGAAGGACCTGGAGAAGGCCAACGGAATTGTGGAGAAGACCGTCACCGGACTCCGCGGCGAGAAGACGGGCCCGGTTGCCGAAAAGGCGATCGCCGAGGCGCTGCTGCGCTGGTCCGACCGGGCGCTGCGCCGCAAGCCGGTCTACACCGTCATCATCGTCGAGGCGTAAACCTCCCGCTGGTTTCGCTGGTCCCGGCGGTTCGCTGGGCGAGATGCTGCCGCCGTCGTACTTTTTCAAGTACGACGGCGGCAGCTGGCTTTAACGGTGTGGTTGCCTCCGGAGCGGGCCGGGCAGGCGGCTTCGCGGCGGGGTTCACTGCTCACGTTTCAGGGTCACGGGCTCGTGGCCAGGGCGGTTTCGGCTTCTTCCGGGCTGATCAGCTCGTTGTCCCGCAACCACTCGATGGCCCGGACTTTCATTGCGGCGTCGTGAAATTCGTACCACCGGGCGAGTTCGCCCGGCAGTTGGTGGATTGCGTCCCTAAAGTGGCGGAACGGCTTGTTGCGGTCGATTGACAGAGTGAGCCGGTCCCGGTGGCGGGCGTCCTGAACGCCGGAAATGAACTGTTCCATGTCCCGATAGCCCTCGTAGGAATCAATCGGATCGATGCGAATGCCGCCGCGGTCGTCCACATCCCAGCCCTCGGTGTCTGCCTCATCCGCAACTTCTTCGCTCCACATTTCAATCGTGCCCGTGGCCGGATCCACCCAGAAGAACGTTTCGTAATCCATGAAATGGTTCTCCAGCGCCATGGCCAGATCCTCAAGATCAAAGTTTTTCAAATGCAACACGGCTCGGCCCTCCGCAACGGGTGTTTGGAATTGTGCAATCCCCACAAACACTATGGTTCCCCTCGACGGCAGCGAGAGCAAGGGCTTGGCGAGACGCGTTGCGGCCATCCGTCCGCCGCAGGGCCGGAGCTTTGGCCGTCAACGTCACGGCCGGGTCGTTGTGATGCTCTACTCGCCGAAGGCCGCCCAATTGAGCCTCGTCAGTCTTCGCCGCGCAGCTTGTCCATGTCCCGCCGGTCCTTTTTGGTGGGCCGGCCGGTGCCGCGGTCACGCTGCGGGAGGCCGAGCGCGGGCAGGACGGGGCGCGGGGGAGTGTGGTCGGTAAAACAGTGAGAGGCCGCCTCGGCGCCAACACGTTTGTTGATGAGCCGGCGTACTTCCAGAATCCTGTCGTAGCCGGGCTGCCGAACGCGGATGGTGTCGCCGGGAACCACTGTTTGGGCGGCCTTGGCGTTGGCATCGTTGAGTTTCACATGGCCTGCGCGGCAGGCGGCAGTGGCCATGGACCGGGTTTTATAGGCCCGGATGGACCACAGCCACGCGTCAATGCGCACCGAGGCCGGTGCGTTCTTGGGGATGCTCATAGTCCAACCACTCTATCTCGAGCCCGCGCAACGAAAAATGCCGCCGCTCCCGTAAAATGCCGCCGGTGCACCGGGCGGCAAAATGCGGGAGCGACGGCATTTGTGAAACGGAAGGTCAGTCCTGGTTGCTGAATGCGGCGTCGAAGGACAAGGCAGACGGGGCAAAGTCGAACTTCTTCAGTGCCGCAAGTGCCTCTGGCGCACCCTGCAGGCGGTCCATGCCCGCGTCTTCCCACTCAATGGAGATGGGGCCGTCGTAGCCGATGGCGGTCAGCGCCCGGAAGGAAGATTCCCAGGGCACGTCGCCGCGTCCGGCCGAGACGAAGTCCCAGCCGCGGCGCGGATCGCCCCATGGCAGGTGCGAGCCCATCACGGTGTTGCGGCCGGTGGGGCGCAGCTTCGTGTCCTTGCAGTCAACGTGGTAGATCCGGTCCTTGAAGTCCCAGATGAAGGAGACCGGGTCAATGCCCTGCCACATGAAGTGGCTCGGGTCCCAGTTCAAGCCGAACGCCTCGCGGTGGCCGATGGCTTCAAGGGAACGAACTGTGGTCCAGTAGTCGTAGGCAATTTCGGAAGGGTGCACCTCGTGGGCGAAGCGCACACCGCACTCGTCGAATACGTCAAGGATCGGGTTCCAGCGGTCGGCGAAGTCTTGGTACCCAGCCTCAATGACGGATTCCGGGACGGGCGGGAACATGGCGACGTACTGCCAGATCGACGAGCCCGTGAAGCCAACCACCGTCTTGACGCCGAGGGCCTGGGCCAGCCGTGCGGTCAACTTCATCTCCTCGGCGGCCCGCTGACGCACACCCTCGGGGTCGCCGTCGCCCCACACCTTGCTGCCAACAATGGCCTGGTGGCGGAAGTCGATGGGATTGTCGCATACGGCCTGGCCCTTGAGGTGGTTGGAGATGGCCCACACCTTCAAGTTGTAGCGGTCCAGTAAGGCAAGCTTGCCGGCGACATAGCCGGGCTCGTCCCATCGCCACGGATCCAGGTGGTCGCCGGAACAAGCGATTTCCAGTCCGTCGTAGCCCCACTCGGAAGCCAAACGGGCCACTTCTTCAAACGGGAGGTCGGCCCACTGGCCGGTGAACAAGGTATAGGGGCGTGCCATGGGTTAGTCCTTTGACGTGAAGGTGGGAGACATGAAGGTGGAAGTCGTGGGGACGAGGGAGGAAATGGAAACGGTGGCGCCATCAACGGCTGCGGAAGCTTCGATGCCCGCAAGCACCTGCTGCACGCCGAGCCCTTCCTCGAACGACGGCGAGGGGTCGGTTCCGTTGGCAATGTTCAGCAGGAAGTCGCGAATCTGATGGGTGAAGCTGTGCTCCCAGCCAATCACATGTCCCTGCGGCCACCACCCTGAAATATAGGGGTGTTCGGGTTCGGTGACCAGGATGCGCCGGAAACCCTGGACCTCGATGGGCTCGGTGCCGTTGAGGAAGTACAGTTCGTTGGGGTTTTCCAGGTTGAACGTAATTGACCCGGTTGTGCCATATACCTCAACGCGCAGGGCATTCTTTTGTCCCAGCGCCACCCGCGAAACGTCAACGCTGGCCACGGCGCCGCCGGCCAGGGACAGCGTTGCCCACACTGCGTCGTCGACCGTGACGGGTTCCGGCCCGTCCGGACCCGGCCGCTCGGTGGTAAAGGTGTGGAGCTTGCCCGAGACGGAGGTGACGGTGTCCCCGAGCAGGTGTTGGATCTGGTCGATGGCGTGCGAGGCAATGTCGCCCAGTGCGCCCGATCCTGCGGTTTCCTTGCGCAGCCGCCACGTCATGGGCGCCTCGCTGTCAGCGAGCCAGTCCTGCAGATACGACGCGCGGACCTGCCTGATGGTGCCCAGCTCGCCGTCCTCGATGAGCTTGCGGGCCAGGGACAGGGCAGGCACGCGGCGGTAGTTGAAACCCACCATGGAGCGCACGCCCACCCCGCGGGCGGCCTGTGCTGCAGCCACCATCTCCTCGGACTCGGCCAGTGAATTGGCCAGCGGCTTCTCCACCAGCACATGCTTGCCCGCGGCCAGGGCCGCCGTCGCAATTTCGGCGTGCAGCCAGCCCGGAGCGCAAATGTCCACAATGTCTATGTCATCGCGGGCAATGACCTCCCGCCAATCCGTGGCCGACTCGCTCCAGCCGTACTTCTTCGCAGCAGCAGCCACGGCGTCGGTGTTTCTGCCGACCAGCACTTTCTGCTCAAAGTCGGGAACGTCAAAGTGGTTTGCCACTGTGCGCCACGCGTTGGAATGCGCCTGGCCCATGAACGCGTAGCCAATGGCGGCCACGCCCAGCGGGCGGGAATCGGAGGAGGGGGAGGTCATGTCAGCGGTTCCTAGATGGTTGCTTCGGTGGGTGCCCAGTCAACGGGCAGGGGTGCCGAGACCGTGGCGGTGCTGGCGACCTGGACGAATTCGCCGCTGTCCACGGATTCGGAGATGGAAACCATGGCGTCGAGGACGTGGAAAGCCTGCTCGCCGGTGGCCCGGTGCGGGACGCCGGCGCGGATGGCACGGGCCATGTCGAGCACGCCCAGTCCGCGGCCGTTGGCAGGCCCGACGGCGGGGATGCTCGTCCAGTCCTCGTCGTCGCGCTTGAACAACTGGATGTCGCCGTCGAAGTTGTTCGGGTCGGGCAGCGAGATGGTGCCCTCGGTGCCGGTGATCTCCACGAAACCCATGCGGGGCCGGGGCGATTCGAAGCTGAACACGCTGTGCGAGGAGGCGCCGGACTCAAACTGGGCAATGGCGCTGACATGGGTGGGAACCTCGACGTCGAACACCTCGCCTTCCTTGGCGCCCGAACCAATGGTGCGGGTGGGGAAGGCGGTGCTTCCGACTGCGGCCACCTTGGCAATGGGGCCAAAGGCCTGCACCAGCGTGGTCAAGTAGTAGGGCGCCATGTCAAACAGCGGACCGGCGCCTGCCTGGAACAGGAACGCGGGGTTCGGGTGCCAGGACTCCGGCCCGGGGGACTGGAACATCGTCAGCGCCGTCAGTGGTGTGCCGATCTCGCCGGCGTCGATCAACCGGCGCGCGGTTTGCAGTCCCGCACCAAGGAAGGTGTCGGGTGCGCAGCCGAGCCGCACTCCGGCAGCCTGCGCTTCCTTCAACAGGCCCAGGCCGCTTTCACGGTCAAGGGAGAACGGTTTTTCCGTCCACACGTGCTTGCCGGCCCGGACTGCGGCCGTGGCAACTTCCACGTGGGCTGCCGGGATGGTCAGGTTCACAATGATTTCGACGTCGGGATGGTTCAGCGCCGCGTCAACGCCACCGGAAATTTCGATGCCATACTCGGCGGCCCGGGCGGCGGCAGCTTCCTCAAAGAGGTCCGCAACGACAAGCACCTTTACGTCGGGGAACGTGACCAGGTTGTCAAGGTACTGCTTGCTGATGTTGCCGGCGCCAATGAAGGCGATGCCGACGGGTCCTGTTTTTGCCATGGTGATCAGGCCTTTCCGCGGTTCAGGAAGGCAAGGCTCTGGGCGATGCCGTCAAAGATGTCTCCGGCATAGTCGTCGAATTCAACCACACCAACTTCCAGGGACTTGGCTGCCTCAATGACATCCCAAACCGGCACCTTGCCCTGTCCTGCAGGCTGCTGGGCCAGGTTGTCAGTGGTCAGGGGGCCGTCCTTGATGTGGATGAACTTCACGCGTTCGCCGAGGCTGGTCAGTACGTCGACGGCATTGGCGCCACCCACGGAGACCCAGTAGGTGTCAACCTCCAGCACCAGTTCCGGATCCAGCAGGGTTTCAAAGTACTCGAGTGCGGTGGTGCCGTTGATCTTGGACTCGAGCTCCCACGCGTGGTTGTGGTAGCCCACGCGGACACCGTATTCGGCGCCCTTCTTCGCTGCAGCGTTCAGGCCGGCAGCAATTTTTTGGATGTCCTCGGCGGTCTGCCACTGCTCGGCCGGAATGAAGGGGTCGATGACGGTGGTGATGCCCAGCTTGTTGGCAGCGGCGAAGATTTCGTCCTGGTCATCCTTGAGCAAGGGAGCGTGTCCCGAGGGTGCCGTGATCCCGTTCGCGGCAAAGGCGGCAGCCAGCGCGTCCGCCGTGGCGACAAAATTGTATGGCTCAACCTTGGTGAAGCCCAGCTCCGCAACGCGGGCAATGGTGCCGGGCAGGTCTTCCTCAAGGGGCTTGCGGACCGTGTAAAGCTGCAGAGAATACGTCATTGGAACTCCTTGAAGGCATGAATGTGTGTTCCAGTTCAACTTAGGGGAACTTTTGACGACCGTCAAGCAAAAGTTCCACTTAACGGGATTAACTATCGGATTGTGACAGTTGGAAGCCTGTGTGTTATTTATTGGGGATGCCAAAGTCATCAGTTCAGCACCACCAGGGGGCGGTCTCCGCCAGCAGCGGACCAGCGGAACCGTACAGCCACTCGCGGGCCGGTGACGTGTTCCAGCTCCTGCGCGACGGCCGGGCGCGCACCCGGGCGGAACTGGCCGAAGTTACCGGCCTGGCCCGCTCCACCGTGGCCGCCCGGATTGATGCGCTCAGCGCGGCGGGACTGATTGGTCCCGCGGGTGAGGCCATCTCCTCCGGCGGCCGTCCGCCGTCGCGCTTTGCCTTTCATCCCTCCGCCAGGGTGATTCTGGCGGTGGATGTGGGGGCCACACACATGTTGATTGCCCTGACCGACTTGAGCGGAACCGTGCTGAGCGAGCTGCGGGAGTCGATCGATATTTCGGCCGGGCCCACTGTTGTCCTGGACTCGGTTCTGGAGCTCTGCGGGCAGGTGATCGCCAAGGGTGGCCGCCACGAACGTGAACTTGTGGGTATCGGCATTGGCCTGCCCGGACCGGTTGAGCACTTGACCGGAAAGCCCGCCAGCCCGCCGATCATGCCCGGCTGGGACGGCTTTGACGTGCCGGCCTACGTGCAGAAACGCTTTCCCACAGAAGTGCTCGTGGACAATGACGTAAACATCATGGCGCTCGGCGAGCGGGCGTACTACTGGCCCGACGCCGCCGATCTGCTGTTCATCAAGGTTGCCACCGGCATTGGCGCCGGCATTATCAGCGGCGGGCTGCTGCAGCGCGGCGCGGATGGCACAGCCGGGGACATCGGGCATGTGCGCGTCCCGCGCGGCGGCGACGTGCTCTGCCGGTGCGGCAATTATGGCTGCTTGGAGGCCATGGCGTCCGGGCCGGCGGTGGCTGCCGCACTCACGGGAAAGGGCGTCCCCGCCCACACCGGCGAGGACGTCCTGGAGTTGGCCCGCCGGGGAAATCTTGCGGCCATCCAAGCCATGCGGCAGGCGGGGCGGGACGTCGGCGATGTCCTCGCTGCGAGCGTGAACCTGTTGAACCCGTCGGTGATTGTGATTGGCGGCGGGCTGTCCTCTGCCGGTGAATATCTGATGGCGGGCGTGCGTGAAATCGTGTACCAGCGCTCGCTTCCGCTTGCCACCGCCCGCCTGCGCATTGTCCAGTCGATGGCGGCGGAACACGCCGGAGTGCTTGGCGCCGGGCGCATGGTGATCGACCACGTTTTGGCGCCGTCCTCGGTCGAGCGGCTGGTCGCCGGGCATGTACAACCGTGAGTGAATCGGCGGTGTTTCCCGCCGGCAAGGTGACAATCACTGATTTGGCGCGCCGGCTGGGCATCTCCAAGGCGTCGGTTTCCTACGCGCTCAACGGCAACCCCGGTGTCAGCGAGGCAACCCGCGCACGCGTGCTGGCCCTTGCCGCCGAGCTTGGCTGGTATCCAAGTTCAAGTGCCCGCGCCCTCTCCCAATCCCGCAGCGAGACAGTGGGAATTGTGCTGTACCGCGACCCTGAACAAATTGGTGCCGAGCCGTTTTACATGACGATCCTGGCCGGCATTGAGGCTGTTCTGGGCGACCACGACATGAACCTGCTGCTGCGCATAGTGGACCCGCAGCACGTCGCGGACCCCGCCGCCCGGGACCTGCCGATCTATGAACGATGGGCGGGGGAGCGGCGCGTTGACGGCGTCATTTTGTTTGACCACGTCCAGGGGGATCCGCGTCCGCCGCTGCTGGACCGCTACCGGCTGCCGTATGTGCGCATGGGCGTTGACCCGAATTCCGTGCCGGCGGTCCGCAGCGCCAACGTCACTGTTGCCCAGAACATCGACGCGGCCACTGTCGTTGACGCCCTGCACGGGCTCGGGCACAAGCGCATCGCCTTTGTTTCGGGCCCGTTGGAGCTGTTGCACGAGGCCGCCAAGTTCGCTGAAATCACGGCCCGTGCCGAGCGCCTGGGCCTGAGTGTTGTGCTGTGTCCGGCTGACTATTCCGCGGACGACGGCGGCAAGGCCACCATCGCTCTCATGGCGGGTTTGGTGCCGGGTTCGGCAGGCTTCCCAACCGCCATTGTCTATGGCAACGACCTGATGGCGGTGGGCGGGCTGCAGGCGCTGCGGCGCTTGGGCCTGAGCGTGCCCGGGCAGGTTTCGGTGGTGAGTTGGGATGACTCGATTCTGTGCCAGTTGAGCTCGCCGCCCGTGGCTGCGCTGGGAAGAAGCGTGGCCGACATGGGACGCAACGCCGCGTTGCTGCTCTTGGAGCTGATTTCCGGCCATGAGGCCCGCAATATTGCGGCAGCGCCGGGCGTGCTGCTGCCGCGCGAGACCCTGGCCGACAACGCGTTTAACGCCTGAGGGAACTCCCGCTCGAGCGGCCGCGCCCTGCTGCCCGCGCCCGCCCAGGGCACCCACCAGATCGTAACAACTTGGTAACGCGGCCCGTTTAGTGAACCGGTTCAGTAATTTCCATTACGCTGCAGCTTGTCCACGAGATCGTTGATATTCCGCTGTTTTCGTGTGGTTGTGGACGGTTCGGGAGGCGATTTCGTCGGCCATCCTTCTCGTTTCTACGGTTACAAATCGGTAAGAGTTAAAATTGAGGCACACTTTTGATTGACGGTCGACATAAGTTCGTCTAGGTTTAGTTTCACGTCCCGCCTTGGGTTTCCCAGCCGCGACACATCAAATTTTTTTCAGGGTCCTCCCCCACAGACAAGGAAGTCAACGAAGTGAAAATTCGATCTCTCGCCGCAGCAGCGGCCATCGCAGCGTTCGCGCTCACAGCCTCGGGCTGCAGCGGCGCTGCAAACGACGCGTCCTCCGATTCAGACGGAAAGACACTTACCTACTGGGCCAGCAACCAGGGCACCAGCTTGGACAACGACAAGGAAGTCCTCACGCCGCAGCTGAAGAAGTTTGAGGAAGAGTCCGGCATCAAGGTCAACCTCGAAGTCATTGGCTGGAACGACCTTCAGACCCGCATTCAGACTGCCGTTGCCTCCGGCCAGGCCCCTGACGTATTGAACATCGGCAATACCTGGGCGGCCTCCCTGCAGTCAACCGGCGCCTTCATGCCGTTCGATGATGCAGCCTTTGAAGCCATCGGTGGCAAGGACAAGTTCGTCAAGACCGCCATGGACACTGGTGGAGTCGCCGGCGAAGACCCCACCTCTGTTCCGTTGTACGGTCTGGCCTACGGCCTCTACTACAACAAGGCCATGTTCAAGGACGCCGGGTTGAACCCGCCCACAACCTGGGAAGAAATGGTTGCAGCCGCCAAGAAGCTCACCTCCGGTGACGTTCACGGTTTCTCACTCGCGGCCGGCAGCTACACCGAGAACTCCCACTTCGCGTTCATCAACGCAGCCCAGAACGACGCCGAATTCTTCGACGCTGACGGCAAGCCCACCTTCACCTCCGACGGCGTTGTTGACGGCATCTCGCGGTACCTCGACCTGATGCAGACGGACAAGGTTGTCGACCCCGGCAACGCCCAGTACGACAATGCAACGAAGGCCATCAATGACTTCGCCAACGGCAAGGCCGCGATGGTCCTGAGCCAGAACAACGCGAACAGCTCCATTGCCTCACAGGGCATGAAGGACGACGAATTCGGTGTGGTTGCATTCCCCGCCCCGGAAGGCGCGAAGGACATTGCAACAATGGTTGCCGGCATCAACATGTCAATCTTCAAGAACACGAAGAACAAGGACGGTGCACTGGAATTCGTGAAGTTCATGACCAGTGAGGCCACGCAAGCCGAGTTGGACAAGCCGTTCGCAGCCCTTCCGGTCCTGGCGGACGTAACCCCCACCTTCACTGAGGATGCGGAACTGGCCAAGACCTTCTCCGACATTTACGCCAACAAGTCCAAGCCCCTGCCGCTCGTGCCGGCCGAGGACCAGTTTGAAAGCACCGTGGGCAAGGCGATGAACCAGATGTTCGCCACTGTTGCCTCCGGCGGAACCGTCAGCAAGGAAGACATCAAGGCCGCACTGACAACCGCCCAGCAGGCAGTCGAAGCAGCCGGATAGTCCCCAGCGACGGCCCGATAGATCGCTGACGCGATTTATCGGGAACCTGGCGCAGGGGCCCCACCCAGCTCCTCCCCGATAAATCGCTGACGCGATTTCCCGGGAATCAGGCGGGCGGGGCCCATCCACCTCCGCCGGCTTCTCCCAAGGGGCCCGCGGCAAGAAACTAAATCTGGTGGGCGGCTGGCCGTTCCTGGCCAACCGCCCGCCAGTACCGACTGTTTATGAAAGAAAGGTGCGTGTCCGCAGTGTCTGCATCCACCGCCGTAAAGAATTCCGGCCCCGCAGCCGGGGCAACCGGAAGGAAAGCCCGCCAGCCCCGCCGCGCCGGCTGGTGGCTGCCATATGCGCTGCTCGCCCCCGCCGTGATCTTTGAGATTGTCATCCACGTCATCCCCATGGTGACGGGCATTTGGATGAGTTTTCTCAAACTCACCAAAATGTTCATCTCCAATTGGGGCAATGCCCCGTTCGTGGGATTCAAAAACTACGAAATAGCCCTCGACTTCAACTCGTCCGTCGGCATGGGGCTGCTGAAATCCTTTGGCATCACGGTGGCTTTCACCATTCTGGTGGTCGGCCTTTCCTGGGGACTGGGCATGGCCGCAGCCGTCGCCCTGCAGAAAACGTTCCGTGGCCGCGCCATCTTCCGTACCCTGTTCTTGATCCCCTACGCGCTGCCGATGTACGCCGGTGTCATTGCCTGGAAGTTCATGCTGCAAAAGGACAACGGTGCCCTCAACCACCTGCTCTTCGACAACCTCGGCCTGGCGGGCGACAAACCGTTCTGGCTCATTGGTGACAACGCCTTCCTGGCTGTGGTCATCGTGGCTATTTGGCGGCTGTGGCCCTTCGCCTTCCTGATGTTGATGGCCGGCTTGCAGTCAGTCCCCACCGATGTCTACGAGGCCTCGGCCGTTGACGGCGCCAAGCCGCTGCGCCAGTGGTGGGCCATTACGCTGCCCATGCTGCGCCCCGTGAACATGTCACTTGTCTTGGTTATGTTCCTGTGGACCTTCAACGACTTCAACACGCCCTTCGTCTTGTTTGGTGGCGCGCAGCCGCCGGCTGGTGACCTGATTTCATTCCATATTTACAACGCTTCGTTCCTGACCTGGAACTTTGGATCCGGCGCTGCCATGTCAGTACTGCTCTTGCTATTCCTGATGGTTGTCAGCGGAATCTACGTTCTCTTCATGAACCGGAGGAAAGACAATGCATGACACAACCGGTACCAAGATCTTCCGTGTGGTCACGATTACCGCCCTCAGCATCTTTACCATCATCCCCATCTACGTCATGGTCATCTCCGGCCTGAAGCCGCTCCAGGATGTCCAGGGTGCATTCTCCTGGTGGCCCGAAAGACTGACGATCCAGCCGTACATCGACATGTGGAAGACGATCCCGTTGGCCGACTACTTCGTGAACTCGGTCATCGTCTCGACCATATCCACGGTGCTCTCGCTCATCATCGCCGTCTTCGCCGCCTACGCCGTGTCCCGCTACACGTTCCGTGGCCGGGCACTCTTCTCCGGTGCGGTGCTCTCGACCCAGATGCTGCCAGGCGTGCTGTTCCTGCTGCCGCTGTTCCTGATCTTCGTGAACATCAACACGAATTTCGGCATCCAGCTGGTGGGATCCCGTGCGGGGCTGATCATCACTTATCTAACGTTCTCGCTGCCTTTCTCCATCTGGATGCTCGCAGGATACTTCAACGGAATCCCGCGTGAACTTGACGAGGCCGCGAAGGTCGACGGCTGTGGCCCCATGCGGGCGCTCTTTAAGATCATCCTGCCCACGGCCCGGCCGGGCCTGGTCGCCGTCGCCATTTACAGCTTCATGACCAGCTGGGGTGAGGTGCTTTTCGCCTCCGTCATGACCACCGACGCGAACCGGACCCTCGCCGTCGGCCTGCAGCTGTACTCGACGCAGACCAACGTCTACTGGAACCAGATCATGGCCGCCTCGGTCGTGGTCAGCATCCCGATCGTGATCGGCTTCCTGCTGCTCCAGAAGAACTTTGTGGCGGGCCTGACAGCCGGTGCCGTGAAGTAACCATCGCGGCAGTTGCCTTGAACGGTCAACGGCGGCATCCGGGTGAGCAGCGATGCTCACCCAGATGCCGCCGTCGTTCTTGCCGGGCAGCGACCGCCCGGAACCTCCCATGCTTTTGACGGGATTGGAACGAAAGTCCGAACTCCGGGCCCTTCTGCGGTCAAGAGTCGTTGAAATTCCTTTCAAAAAGCGGAGGAATGGCGTGCTCACTTTTGATTGACCACTGTTATTAGTTCAACTAGGTTGGTGGGGTGCGGGGTCTCCTGCGCACAAATTTTGCTACTGCAACGAACCTCCGACAAGCAGGAAATGGTGTCCTTAGTGAACGAGAAAACTGTGCCGGCAACACTGAAAGTTGGAGTTGTTGGGGTCGGCTGGGCGGGCCAGCAGCACGTCAAGGCCTTCAGCGCCATTGACGGCGTTGAAATTGTGGCCGTGGCCGGCATGGAAACCGAGCTGCTCGAATCGATCCAGTCCGAATTCAACATCCCGCACGGCTTCGCACGGTGGGAAGACCTGGTGGAACTGGACGGGCTGGACGCTGTCAGCGTGGCTGTTCCCACCTTCCTGCACGCGCCCATCACCGTGGCGGCCCTGGAACGGGGCTTGCACGTGCTGAGCGAAAAACCGCTGGCGCGCAACGGTGAGGAAGGCGCCGCCATGGTTGCCGCAGCCCGCAAGGCCGGACGCGTCCTGGACGTCGTGTTCAACCACCGTCGCCGCGGCGACGTCACGAAGCTGAAATCCATCATTGACGAGGGTGCGCTGGGCCGGCCCTACTACGCGAAGGCCTCATGGTTGCGCCGCCGCGGCATTCCCACACTCGGCAGCTGGTTCACCAATCCCGAGCTGGCCGGCGGCGGCCCTTTGGCTGACATCGGCGTGCACGTGCTGGACTATGCGCTGCATCTGCTGGGTGAGCCCAAGGTCATTTCCGTCTCCGCCTCCACTTATTCGGAACTGGGCAGCCAGGGGCGGGGCGGCGATGTGAACTACATTGCGGCGTCGTCCAGCCATAAATTTGAGGTGGAGGACTTCGCCTCGGCCTTCATCCGGCTGGAGGGTGGCGTGACCCTGCTGGTGGAAGCCGGCTGGGCCAGCTACCGCGACCAGGCGGACCTGATGGACTTCCGCGTTTACGGCACGGATGGCGGTGCGGAGTTGCGGGCGGCCCAGTCGCACGAGATTTCCGAAGCCGGGTTGCGGATCTTCACCGACGACGACAACGGGACCAGCATCGATTACGAAGCGGAGACGCTGGAAGACGGCAACCACCCGGCAGTCGTGGAAGAGTTCGTCAACGCCATCCGCGCCGGTGAAAACGAATGGGGCAGCCACGACGGCTCCGTCGCCCTGAGCCGGGCGCTTGTCATTGACGCCTGCTACACGTCAGCCCGTGAACAACGCGAAGTGAGGCTCTGAGATGAACACGAAACTCAACATCCTGGTGTGGAACGAAGGGGTCCATGAGCTCAACAATGAGCCCGCCAGCATCAAGGAGATGTACCCGAACGGCATGCACGGCGCCATCGCCGAGAGCCTGCGTGCCTTTTACCCGGACGCCACCATCAGCACGGCCACGCTCGCCGACCCGGAACACGGGCTGAGCGAGGAGACCCTGGCCGGCACCGACGTCCTTCTCTGGTGGGGGCACATCGCCCACGACCAGGTTGCCGACGAAGTGGCTGAACGCGTTCAGCGCCACGTATTGGGCGGCATGGGCCTGGTGGCCCTCCACTCGGCACATTTCGCGAAGATCTTCACGAAGTTGCTCGGCACCACCTGCTCGCTGAAGTGGCGCAATGAGGGCGAACGCGAACTGGTCTGGACGGTCAAGCCGTCACACCCGATTGCTGCCGGGGTGGACAGCCCCATCGTGATCCCGGAGCAGGAAATGTACGGTGAACTGTTCGACATCCCCGAACCTGACGACTTGATCTTCATCAGCTCCTTTGCCGGCGGCGAGGTGTTCCGGTCCGGTGTGACGTTCTCCCGCGGCAAGGGGCGAATCTTTTACTTCAGCCCCGGCGACCAGGAGTACCCGGTCTACCACCACCCGCAGGTGCAGCGCGTGATCTCCAACGGCGTGGGCTGGGTGGCCCAGCCGCAACTGCACCGCCAACAACCGGAAGTCACGAACCCGGCCAGGGAATTCTTCCCCGCCTAACCACCGACGACGTGGCAAGCTGGCGATCGCAGCGTAAATTTCCCCGACGCTCGCCGCTTTGCCACGTCGCCGCAGAAACAGGAAGACACAAGATGCCTCCGGGACAACAAGCCGAACTCAAACTAGTCAATGTGGCGACCGGATCCGCCACCGTACGGTTCACATCCGACACGCTTCTCTTCGAGGCCCCCAATTGGAGCCCCGACGGCAAGAGTCTCATCATCAACGGAGACGGCCGGCTGTTTCGGCTTCCAGTTGATGCAGACAGTGCCGGCGGCGGGCTGGAAGAGATCGACCTCGGGGACATTGCCGAGATCAACAATGACCACGTCCTCAGCCCCGACGGCAGCACGGCCTACGTCTCCAGCGATGACGGCCATATTTATGCCGTGGACCTTGGCGGAACGGGCAGCGCGCCGGCAGGCGCGGAACCGGCAGCAGCGCCGGCAGGCACAGCCCCGCGCCGGGTCACGAACGACAATGGCCCCAACTTCAAGCATTACCTCCACGGCGTCTCGCCGGACGGGACAACCCTCTCCTACATTGGGCTGGAAGTCAGCGGCGGACAGGTCCGCACCAACGTTTATGTGGTGCCCGCGGCCGGCGGTCCGGATGATCAACTCACCGACGATGAGTTTCCCGACGACGGCGCAGAGTTTTCACCCGACGGACAGTGGATTTACTTCAACTCCGAACGCGGCTCCACGGTGCCCGGCCACGCCCAGCTGTTCCGCATGCCAGCACCCGGAAACACCACCGCGGGCGGCAAACCTGAGCAGTTGACGCATGACGAACGCGTGAACTGGTTCCCGCATCCGTCGCCGGACGGTACACAGATCGCCTACGTCAGTTTCCCACCGGGAACGGTGGGACACCCGGCGGATGTGCCCGTCGTCGTGCGTCTGTTGGAAAAGGACGGCACCATCCGGGACCTTGCCTACGTATTTGGCGGACAAGGCACCATGAACGTGCCGAGCTGGTCGCCGGACGGGACCAAAATCGCCATCGTAGCCTACCCGCCGGCCTCCACCATTCGGCAGTCCTGAGCCGTGAGATCTGCCGGCTTTGGGCCATCCAAGCCGCCACATCTCACGACTCGCAGGCCTGCAGCGTTTAAGGCAGCGCACCCAGCGTGATGGTCGTTGTGGAGGTCTTGCCGGCGCGCACGTAGGTGGCCTCGACGGTGTCGCCCGCCTTCCTCGCCAGCGTCACCTCCGCCAGAACCGCAGCGCTGGTGGCCGGCCGGTTGTCCAGGAGCGTCACAACGTCGCTGGGCTCAAGCCCGGCCTGGGCTGCGGGCCCGCCGGGCGCGACGGCCTGCAGGTAGAGGCCGTTTTCGACCCCAAAAGCTTCGGTAGCAGCGGGCGGCAGCGGAACCGCGCTCACCCCAAAGTACGGGTAGGCCACGGTGCCGGTGTCAATAAGCTGGTCCGTGATGCGGGCAGCGAGGTCGATCGGGACGGCGAAGCCGATGCCCACGCTGCCGCCGGCCACGTCAAGATCGTTGGGGATGGTGGCGATGGCTGTGTTGATGCCAATCAGTTTTCCGGAGCAGTCAACGAGCGCTCCGCCGGAATTGCCGGGGTTGATGGAGGCGTCCGTCTGGATGGCGCCCACCAGTGTGGCAGTGGTTTCCGCATCCACCGGAACGGGCACGTTGCGGCCAAGGGCACTGACAATTCCCGCCGTCACGGTGCTTGAAAGTCCCAGGGGAGCGCCCAACGCCACAACGGGCTGGCCCACGCGGAGGCCGGCCGACTTGCCCAGGGCGACGGTTGGCAGCGCCTTGGCGGCACTCATTTTCAGGACGGCCAGGTCCGACTTCGGATCGCGCCCCACCAGCTCCGCCTCGGAACTTTTGCCATCACTGAACAGCACGTCAATGGTGCCACCATCAGCGGCCGCGGCAATCACATGGTTGTTGGTCATGATGTAGCCCTCAGGGCGCACAATCACGCCACTTCCGACGCCGGACGCCTCACCGTTGCGGATGGAGACGGTGACGACGCCGGGCAGCACGCCTTGGGCGACCTCGGTGGCGTTGCAGCTCCCGGACAATGCGGCTGCCGTGGTTGCCGGGCGGGTGAGGAGGCTGCTGATCCACCCGCCGGCCAATCCCGCAACGAGCGCCAGCGCCACGGCAGCGACGATCACGGTGGACAGCGGCAGGCGCTGTAACCAAGAGGTGCTTTGCGGTTCGGGCATGGGGTGCTCCGTTCAAGGACAGCCGCCAAGGTGGTGGAAACCCTCATGCTGCGGCACGTTGTGGCTGCCCGTCCGGCCCGAAAGCACCAACGCAGCGAACTCTTAGATGGCGCAGCCGTCCGGGCCGCACACCTCAGCGTCCGATCCATCAGAAGCCGCGGCCACCATGGTCAGCGGGTTGGCTTCCTGCCACGCCTGCTCGAGCGCCTGGCTGAACACGTCAGTGGGCTGGGCGCCGGAGATGCCGTACTTCCTGTCGATGACAAAGAACGGCACGCCGGTCACGCCGATGGCGCGGGCGTCGGCAAAGTCCTGCCGGACCTCGTCGGCATACTTGTCGGTGTCCAGCGCCTCGTTGATCTCAACGGCCGACAGTCCGGCCTCGGTGCCGAGCTGCACGAGCGCGTCGCGGGAACCAATGTCCAGGCCGTGCTCAAAGTGGCCCGACAGCAGCGCTTCCTTGACGGCGTCTCCCAAGCCGCGCGCGGCGGCCAGGTGCAGCAGCTGGTGTGCATTGAAGCTGTTCGCGACCACAACATCGTCGAACTTGTAGCTCAGGCCCTCGCCCGCGGCCTGCTCGGTGACGTGCGCGAACATGCCGGCAACCTGGGTCGGGTCCATGCCCTTGCGCTCGCTCAGGTAGCTCAGCTCGGTGCCGTCATAGTGCTCGGGAATGGTGGGATCCAGCTGGTAGCTGCGCCACTGCACCTCCACGGAATCCTTGTGCGCGAAGCCGTTCAGGGCGGTTTCGAAACGGCGCTTGCCAATGTAGCACCAGGGGCAGGCCACGTCGGACCAGATTTCAATCTTCATACCTGCCCAAACACGGAATTCGCGGCGTTTATTCCGCACAAAGCACGACGACGGTTGGCGCGTCTCCTGGGAAACCCGGCCAACCGCCGTCGCACTTTTTGGGACATCAGGTTGTACTTTTTGGTAATCATGCCTGCCCCACCGGGACCCGGATTTCGGGCCTGCAGTGGCGTCGCATCCGGCGGAGGCAAGCAAATCTATGCTGCTGCGAGCTGCCGTTCGGTCTGCTCGGCGTGCAGGTAGTTCGCGTAGGCGTCGGTGGTCAGGAAGGCGGGGAATTCCTCACCCATGGCCACGTTCGTGAAGATCTCCAGGGCGTCGTCGAATCGGTCGCCCTCGAAGCGGGGGAGCCGGGCGAATTCCTCCTCGAGCATTTCGGTGACCCAGTCGTAGGTGATGAGTTCGCCCGTGTCGGTGATGGCCTGGCTGTGGATCCACTGCCAGATCTGGGAGCGGGAGATTTCCGCGGTGGCGGCGTCCTCCATGAGGTTGTTCAGGGCGACGGCACCGTGGCCGCGCAGCCAGGATTCGATGTACTGGATGCCGACCCAGATGTTGTCGCGGACGCCATGCTCGGTGATCTTTCCCTCGGTGCCGGCAACGTTGAGCAAGGCGCGGTCGTCGAGCTCCACGTCCTCGCGGCTGCGGCTGATCTGGTTGGGGTTCCAGCCGAGGATCTCATCGAAGACCTCCATGGCGACGGGCACCAGGTCCGGGTGGGCCACCCAGGAGCCGTCAAATCCGTCGTTGGCCTCGCGGGTCTTGTCGGCGCGGACCTTCGCCATCGCATTGGCGTTGGCCTCCGGATCGCGGCGGTTGGGCACGAACGCCGCCATGCCGCCGATGGCCATGGCGCCGCGGCGGTGGCAGGCCCGGACCAGCTGTTCAGTGTAGGCGCGCATGAACGGGGCCGTCATGGTGATCTGGTTGCGGTCCGGGAGCACGAAGCGCGGGCCGCGGGTGCGGAAGTTCTTGATCACGGAGAACAGGTAGTCCCAACGGCCGGCGTTCAGCCCCGCGGCGTGGTCGCGCAGCTCGTAGAGGATTTCCTCCATCTCAAAGGCGGCCGTGATGGTCTCGATCAGCACCGTTGCACGGATGGTGCCCTGCGGGATGCCGAGCAGGTCCTGTGCCTGGATGAAGATGTCGTTCCACAGGCGGGCTTCCTGGTGGTTTTCAATCTTCGGCAGGTAAAAGTACGGTCCCTTGCCCTGGGCGATCAGCCGGCGGGCGTTGTGGAAAAAGTACAGGCCGAAGTCAACAACGCCGCCGGCCATGGGCTTGCCGTTGATCAGCAGGTGCTTCTCCGGCAGGTGCCAGCCGCGGGGACGGACCACGATGGTGGGCAGTTCCTCCGCCGGGGCCAGCTTGTACTCCTTGCCCTCGGGGCTGGTGAAGTCGATGCGGCGTTCCAGCGCGTCGATCAAGTTCAGCTGGCCGCGGATGACGTTGCCCCAGGTGGGCGTGGAGGAGTCTTCCATGTCGGCCAGCCACACCTTGGCGCCGGAGTTCATGGCGTTGATGGTCATCTTGCGGTCAACCGGGCCGGTGATTTCCACGCGGCGGTCTTCCAGCCCGGGGGCCGGGGGAGCAACGCGCCAGTTCGGGTCCTCCCTGATGGTGGAGGTTTCGCGCAGGTAGCGGGGGTCGGAGCCGCTGAGGATCTGGGAGCGGCGGGTCCGGCGCGCGGCCAGCAGCTCCAGGCGCCGCGCCGTCGTCGTGCGGTTCAATGCTGCGATGAAATCCAGGGCCTCGGGGGTCAGGATTTCCTCCTGGCGGTGGATGGGCGGTGCTGTCAGGGTGATGCCGTTGAACGTGATCCCGTTCAGGCTGTTCGTTGAGTTCATGGGATTTCTCCAAGTCTGGATTCATCGAGTTTGCAGTTGTTGGACGGAATCGGGCCGTTTAAGGCGGTTTTGGTCCAACAACTGCAAACTCGATGTGAAGGGGGAGGTAAGGGAGGGGTCCGCCCCGCCCGTTAGTGGAACTGCTGGGCTTCGGTGGAACCAGCCAATGCGAGGGTGCCGCTGTTTGGGTTCAGGGCGGTCGCCACCAGATCGAAGTAGCCTGTGCCCACTTCGCGCTGGTGCTTGGTTGCGGTGTAGCCGCGGTCTTCGGAGTCGAATTCGCGCTCCTGCAGTTCGACGTAGGAACTCATGCCGTTGCGGGCGTAGCCATGGGCAAGATCAAACATCGAGTAGTTCAGGGAGTGGAAACCGGCCAGTGTGATGAACTGGAAGGTGTATCCCATGGCGCCAAGCTCTCGTTGGAACTTGGCGATCGTTGCGTCGTCCAGGTGCTTTTTCCAGTTGAACGACGGTGAGCAGTTGTAGGCAAGCATCTGGTCGGGAAACTCGGACTTGACGCCTTCGGCAAACTTTTTGGCGTGCTCCAGGTCGGGTGTTCCGGTCTCCATCCAGATGAGGTCCGAGTGGGGTGCGTAGGCGCGGGCCCTGGCAATGGAAGGTTCCAGCCCGTTTTTCACGTGGTAGAAACCTTCGGCCGTGCGCTCGCCGGTGAGGAACGGCTGGTCGCGCTCATCCACGTCGGTGGTGATCAGGGTGGCAGCCTCGGCGTCGGTGCGGGCAATGATCACGGAGGGGACACCGGCGACGTCGGCCGCCAACCTTGCCGCGTTCAGCGTGCGGACATGCTGGGCCGTGGGGATCAAAACCTTGCCGCCCAGGTGGCCGCACTTCTTTTCGCTGGCAAGCTGGTCTTCCCAGTGGACGCCGGCCGCGCCGGAGGTGATCATGGACTTCATGAGCTCGTAGGCGTTCAGCGGGCCGCCAAAGCCGGCCTCGGCGTCGGCCACGATCGGAACCAGCCAGTCCTCAACACTCTGGAGACCTTCCGAGAATTCAATCTGGTCCGAGCGCAGGAGGGCGTTGTTGATGCGGCGGACCACCTTGGGCACCGAGTCCACGGGGTAGAGGGACTGGTCCGGGTAGGTGTTGCCGTTGGAGTTGGCATCCGCGGCAACCTGCCAGCCGGAGAGGTAGATGGCCTTCAACCCGGCCTTGACCTGCTGGACGGCCTGGTTGCCGGTGAGGGCGCCAAGTGCGTTGGTGTAGCCGCCCGGTGCCGCAGTGGTCAGCTGGTTCCAGAGCTTTTCAGAACCTCGGCGGGCCAGTGTGTGTTCCTCCTGGACGCGGCCACGGAGCTTGACGACGTCGGCAGCGGGGTAGGAGCGTTCGATGCCCTCCCAGCGGGGATTGGCTGCCCATTCGAGCTCGAGGGCGGCGGCAGCCTGTGCGTTGCTCTGCTCCGGCGTCGTTGCGGGTTCAAATGCTGCAGTCATGATGTTCGCTCCTTGTAGTGGTTGTGCTGACGAAAGGACGGGTCTGGATTCGTCGCTGAGTCTGGAGATCCGCGTTCCTTCTTCGTGATTTCCACTATTCCGAGGTTTTCAAGCGGCTGCTAGGGGTAAATGGTGGAAAGATTGGCACTTCTTCACGTATCCTCAAGAAATGAATAATGCAGGCTGGAATTTAGGCGAAGCGCTGGCACCACGGGATCGGGGAGCTGCCTCCACAGGTGAACTGGACGTCATTTCCCTGGGCAGAAGGGTCCGGCACCTGCGCAAAACCCAGGGCATGACACTCGATGACCTCGGGGCGAAAGTGGGGGCCGCGCCGTCTCAACTTTCCTTGATTGAAAACGGCAAACGCGAGCCCAAGCTGACCTTGCTGCAACAGTTGGCCGGGGCACTCGGCGTCGGACTTGAACAGCTGCTCGGGGCCGAGCCGCCGAGCCGCCGGGCCGCACTTGAAATTGAGCTGGAACGGGCGCAGCGCGGACCGCTGTACCAGTCGCTGGGACTGCCCACAGTCCGCGTCAGCTCGCGGCTTTCCACGGAAGTGCTCGAGTCCCTGGTGGGCCTGCAGCATGAGCTGGAGCGGCGCCTGGATGAGCAGTCGGCAACGCCCGAGGAGGCGCGGCGGGCCAACACCGAGCTGCGGATGGAAATGCGTGAGCGCAACAACTATTACCCGGAGATTGAGAAGCAGGCGCAGGAGCTGTTGAATGCCGTGGGGCATGACCGGGGGCCGCTGTCCCACCATGTGGCGGCCGACGTCGCCGAACACCTTGGTTTTGACCTGCACTATGTAGGGGACCTGCCGCACTCAACCCGGTCGGTGACGGATTTGAAGAATCGCCGAATTTATCTGACGCAGGGCCAGCGATCCGATCACGACCCGCGTTCGGTGCTGCTGCAGGCGCTGGGCCACTACGTTTTGGGGCACCAGACACCGCTGAACTATGCCGACTTTTTGCGCCAGCGCGTGTACACGAACTACTTTGCGGCGTCTCTGCTGATGCCCGAACGCGCCACCGTTGACTTCCTCAAGGAGGCCAAGGCCGCCAAGGAGCTGGCGATTGAGGACATTCGGGACGCCTTTTCCGTCTCGTATGAAACGGCCGCCCACAGATTCACGAACCTGGCCACCGAACACTTGGGCATCACGACGCACTTTCAAAAGGTGCATGAATCGGGCATCATCCACAAGGCCTACGAGAACGACGGCGTGAACTTCCCCGCCGATCACACAGGCGCCATCGAGGGGCAGTCCATCTGCCGTTACTGGACCTCACGGGCCGTCTTTGAAGTGCCCGACAAGTTCCGGGCGTTCAACCAGTACACCGACACCGCCGTCGGGACGTTCTGGTGCACCGCCCGGACCGAAAGGCATTCCTCGGGGGAGTACTCGCTGAGCATTGGGGTGCCGTACGCCCACGTGAAGTGGTTCCGGGGCAGGGAAACCACCGAGCGCTCGCAGTCCAAGTGCCCGGACCCGGCATGCTGCCGCCGGCCCCCGGCGGAACTTTCCGCCCAGTGGGCCGGGAATGCATGGCCGTCAACGCGGGCCAACTCGCACCTGCTGGCAGCCATGCCGCAGGGCGCCTTCCCCGGTGTTGACGAGACCGAGGTGTACAAGTTCCTGGCGGCGCACGAGGGGCGGTAGGAGTACGCGGCAGGGGCGGGTTGCCTGGGGTGTGGGGCGCAACAGCGAGCAGATGTTCCGCCGATCTTCGCCTGACGTTCACCCGGCCTTGGGGTTCAGGTCCGGCGGCGCAACATAGCGTGAAGTTGTCAGGAGCACCACGGCTCCCAAGAGTGAGGAACTTTCATGACCACGCACCAATTTCCAGTTGTATTGACCGCCCAGGGCGCCACCACTGACAACGAGGACGTTGTTGGCGACAATGTGACAGTTGTTAACGCGATGTACCTGGCCCTGCTGAATGCCGAGGAAATCGCCCCGAACGCCTTGCGCAGCTACTTCGTTGACTTCTATCTCACACAGGCGCTCGACGGCGGATTTGCCCAGTATGTTTTCATGACGCCTGACCGCGAAGAACTCGACGGCTACATCCGTGAAGGGCTTGAGGGCATGGGTGCGAGGGAACACCTGGAGCTCTTCAACCGGACCGCCGCACTTTACGATCTGCTGTCCGAGCGCGACACGGAGGCGTACCTCGAGGATGACGCCGACGAAGCTGCGGACCGTTCGGAAGGCGTGGCCGCCATGGAAGCCGTCGACAACGAATTCGAGGAACTGTTTGAAACGGAAGACGTCACCGGCCTGAATGCGCAGTGGCTGCGGGGCCAGGAAGGCCTGCTGGTGCTTGAGCCCGAGGAGCTGGCGGCACACATCGCCGAGCGCGTCGCCACCGTCACAAACCTGGCGGAGCGCCGAGCCGAAGCCGAGCTCGAGGACGCACCCGAGTTTGAGCTGATTATTCGCGAGCTCTGCGACATGGCCGGACACCGCTTGGAGAAGATCACCATGGGAGACCCCAACCATGAGCACAACGGCGAAACCGTGTTGGCCTGGCACTTCAAGACCAACAAGGGCGAATTCATCATGCTCGACGACGACCTCGAGGCCGTCATGATTGATCCCGCAACGCAGGAAGTCGTTGCGACGGTTGAATTTGAGCTGGAAGAGGAACTCGCCGAAGCGTAGCGAGAAATTCCTGCGGGCGGACCGGGAATGAAGCTCCCGGTCCGTTTTGCGGAGAGCGTGGGCGCCCTTGACGCAACTGCCCACTGCCTGCGTACCGTAAGGTCGACGCATGGAAGATCTCAAATGGACAAAGACTGCGCCTGCCAAGGCCGCGTGGCAGGCTATGCCTTTCGGCCCCGGCATTTACAAGTGTTTCCTGACCGGCGGCCTGCCCAAGGATGTGGAATGGCCGCCCGAATTGCGGCCCCTGAAGCGTGGGGACCTGATTTATGTGGGCCGGGCAACGAACTTGCGCAGCCGTGCCCGGCACCATGACGTGCAAACCTCAAAATCCACGTTTCGCCGTTCGCTCGCAGCCATTTTGGGGCTGCAGGCCCAGTGGCACGGACGGTCCGCACACCCACGGCTGACCGACACGGACGAGGAACTCCTCAGCGCCTGGATGGTGAGCAACCTCGGCACATCTTTCTGTGTGGTTTCGGAACCGGACAGTATCGCCGGCCTTGAGGATGCACTGCGCGCCGAACTTTGCCCGCCCTTTAACCGCGACGGCCTGACACCCGAGCAGTTGTACGTCTCGACCGCCACTACGGAAGCAAACCGCAACGCACTTCGCGACAAGGGCTGAGACGATATCCGGGTGCGGGAAATCACGCGCCCGGGCCGAGGTCCCTTGACCGTTGCCGAAAACCGCAGCATGCTGGCAGTGGTTGCTGCCAAGCAGCCGGAGACTCAACGAAGAGGATCACCATGCCCCAAGACAGCACGCCCGCGACGGCGCACCCGGCGCAGCGCTTTCGTGGCAGGAAAGCCCTGGTCACTGGTGCCAGCAGAGGGATCGGGCTGGCCATCGCCCACCGCTTGGTGGCGGAGGGCGCCCGGGTTTTTCTCACCGCACGTGGTGGGGAACAGCTCCTCGCAGCCGCCCACGGGTTCCCGGACGGCTCGGTCATGGCCATCTCGGGGCGCGCGGACGACCCGGACCACCGCGCGCAGGTGCTGGCCGACGTCGAACAGTATTTTGGCGGGCTGGACATCCTTGTCAACAACGCCGGCATCAACCCCGTATACGGGCCGCTGGAAACGGTGGAACTGGACGCGGCGCGCAAAATTTTTGAGGTCAACGTCCTCGGCACGCTCGCCTGGACGCAGGCCGTGCTGGCGCATCCGGGGCTCGGGTTTCGGGCGCGGGGCGGGAATGTGGTGAATGTGTCGTCCGTCAGCGGCGACGTTCCCGCTGCCGGCCTGGGCCTGTACGGCATCAGCAAAGCCGCCGTGTCGCACCTGACACGCACCCTGGCCATGGAGCTGGCGCCCGAAATTCGTGTGAATGCCGTGGCTCCGGCCGTGGTCAAGACCAAGTTTGCCGGTGCGCTGTACGAGGGGCGCGAGGCGGAAGTTGCCGCGTCCTACCCGTTGGGGCGGTTGGGGGAGCCCGACGACGTCGCCTCCGCAGTTGCCTACCTCGCCTCCGCCGATGCCTCCTGGGTGACGGGCCAGATCCTCACCCTCGACGGCGGCCTGCACAACGCGGGCGGGCTCGGATGAGCGGGGCCGGCAGCCTTCGATCGGCGGGCTGCCACTGTCCGGGCACAACACCCCGGCTTGGCGTCCATGCAAGGAGCGGCACGTGAACACCACACCCCGGCCCGGACTTTACCCGGCCTCCGTTGAAGACCTGCGGCAGCGTACAAGGGACTTCATCCGCAACACCGTGATCCCCGCCGAGCCGCGGCCGGGGCAGGCCCTGAACGTTGCGGTCAGGCGGGAGCTGGCCGCTGCGGCGAGGGATGCCGGCGTGTTTGCCCCGCATGTGCCCGTGGAATTTGGCGGTCAGGGGCTGCCGGTCGAACACTGGTCGCCGGTGTTCCAGGAAGCCGGGTATTCGCCCATCGGTGCCGCCGTGCTCAACTGCATGGCACCGGACGAGGGCAACATGCACATGCTGAACCTGATCGGCAGCGACGCGCAAAAGCAACGCTTCCTGGTTCCGCTTGCCGCCGGAGAGATCAGCTCCTGCTTTGCCATGAGCGAGCCGCACCCCGGTGCGGGGTCCGACCCCGACGCCCTCTCCACCACTGCCGTCCGCGACGGCAATGGCTGGCGGATCACCGGACACAAACGCTTCACCAGCGGGGCCACGTTCGCCGGGTTTGCGATCGTCATGGCGCGCACCGGGGCGGAAGCCGCCAAGCCAGGCAGCACTGGGCCAGACGGCACCGGGCAGGCCGGCGCCACCATGTTCCTGGTGCCCATGGACACCCCGGGGGTGCGGATTGGCGCGCCGATCCACACCGTGGACAGGTACCTCCCCGGAGGGCATCCACATGTGCATTTCGACGACGTCCTCGTCCCAGACTCCGCAGTCCTCGGTGAAGCAGGGCTGGCGTTCAAGTATGCGCAGGTGCGGCTGGGGCCGGCCCGGCTGACGCACTGCATGCGGTGGCTGGGGCTTGCCCGCCGGGCCATGGACATCATGCTCGACCGCGCCAACAGCAGGGAGATTTTTGGTGCGCACCTCTCACAACTGGGCATCGCACAGGACATGATTGCCCAATCCGTCATCGACATTGAAACCTCCGACGCCATCATTGCCAAGTGCGCGGCCCTGCTTGCGGTCGATCCGAAGGCCGGGTCGGCGCTGTCCTCCGTGGCCAAGGTGCACGTCTCCGAAGCGGTGTACCGGGTGATCGACAGGGCCGTCCAGCTGTGCGGCGGTGACGGCGTCTCGGACGGGCTCCCGCTGATCCAATACCTGAACGAGGTGCGCCCGTTCCGGATCTACGACGGTTCCACCGAAACTCACAAATGGGCCATCGCCCGCCGGGCGGCATCGACACGGCGCCGTGCCGTGGAGAACGGGGAACCATTTCAGGGCGCAGCCCACATCCACGAGGGGGAGCGGTGATGGCCAGCATGCAGGAGGGCCGCAGAATGCAGGACATTGTGCAGACAACGGAGGAAGCCGCACGGCAGGACGCACCTCCGCTGCTGATCCTGGAACGGGTGGAGGAATTCTTCGACGCCCAGGGCATCGGCTCCGGGCCGGTGCACGCGCACCGCATCGGCGGGGGACAGTCCAATGTGACCTTCAGGATCAAAAGGAGGGGAACCGACGTCGTGCTTCGAAGGGGTCCGCGTCCGCCCCTGCCGCCGTCCACGCACGACATGGTGCGGGAGGCCCACGTCCAGTCGCTGCTCGCGCCGCTGGGCATTCCGGTGCCGAAAATCCTGGCCGTGTGCGCGGATGTGAATGTGCTGGGCGTGCCGTTTTACGTGATGGGCCATGTGGACGGGGTGGTCATTACGGACACCGTGCCCGGGCATCTTGGGGCTCCGGCGCAGCGCCGCGCCACGAGCGAAGCCGCGGCCGACATGCTCGTGCGGCTGCATTCGGTGGACGTGGGGAGCGGCGACATTGCCGGGATCGGACGCCCGGACGGGTACCTGCAACGTCAGGTGTCGCGGTTTGCCGCGCTGTGGGAGATGGGTGCCACGCGGGACCTGCCGCAGGTGGCTGAGCTGGCGCGGTGGCTTGAAGTGAACCGGCCGGACACGCAGCGCAGTGCCGTGATCCACGGCGATTACCGGCTGGGGAACCTGATGTTCAGCCGGCGCGGCCCCGCCCATGTGAAGTCGGTTTTGGACTGGGAGATGGCCACGCTGGGGGATCCCCTGGCGGATCTGGGCTACCTCACTGCGACGTACGCGCAGGCGGGGACGCCGGCCACGCTGCTGGAGCTCACACCCGTGACGGCGGAGCCCGGCTACCTCAACCGCGCCGAAATGGCGCAGCGGTACAACGCACATTTTGGTCTGGACCTGACCGCACTGCCTTGGTACCAGACGCTCGCGCTCTGGAAGGCGGCCATCTTCAGCGAAGCCATTTACGCCCGGTGGAAACGCGGGGAACGCGCCGATGGCGAGACCTTCGGAGCCGCCCTGGAAACCGGTGTGCCGCGGCTCTTGGAGACTGCAGCCGCCCATGCCGCCCGGCTTCCGTAGCCCGCCAACGGACGACGCCGGACCCTTGCCCTGGGCGCGCCGGTCCGGTCTTGTTTGAGGTGCCCAAGTGGCACATGATGTAGACACAGTGGACGCGATGAAGACACAGTGGACGCGATGAAGACACAGTGCAACGAGGAGGTTCGCCGGTGCAGTTCCACCAGCAGGGATATGTGTCCGGGGACCCGCGCATCAAGGCCGCCGCCGGGATCGGGCTGGACCGTCCGGAGGAACTGCCCGCTGAGGTGGACGTGCTGATCGTGGGCACCGGCCCCGCCGGGATGATCACGGCAGCCCAACTGGCCGCGTTCCCGGACATCAACACCCGTATTGTGGAACGCCGTGGGGGACGCCTGGAGATTGGCCAGGCCGACGGCATCCAGGCCCGCAGCGTGGAGACGTTTCAGGCCTTTGGCTTTGCCGAACGCATCATCACCGAGGCATACCGGATCACGGCCACCGTCTTTTGGAAGCCGGATCCTGCCGACCGCAGCAGGATTGTCCGTGCCGCCAGGGCCCCGGACGACACAACTGGCATCAGCGAATTCCCGCACCTGATCGTGAACCAGGCCCGCGTGCTTGACTACTTTGCGGAGGTCATGGCGTATTCCCCTTCGCGCATGAAAGCCGACTACGGCTGGGAGTTTCGCGGTCTGGACATTGCCGCCAGCGGTGAATACCCGGTGGCCGTGACACTGGTCCGCACCGGAGGCGACGGATCCGGCGTCGAACGCGTTGTGCACGCCAAGTATGTGGTGGGTGCCGACGGCGCCCACAGCGCAGTCCGCGAATCAATTGGCGCGAAGCACACCAGCGTGCACGCCAACCATGCCTGGGGTGTCATGGACGTCCTGGCCGTCACGGACTTTCCTGACATCCGCGCCAAGTGCGCCATCCAGTCCGAGGACGGCGGGAACATCCTGCTCATCCCGCGCGAGGGAGGCTCTCTGTTCCGCATGTATGTTGACCTCGGCGAGGTGGTGGAAAACGGTGCGCATGCCGTCCGCAACACCACCATCGAAGACATTATTGCCAAGGCCAACAAGATCCTCCACCCCTACACGCTGGATGTGAAGAGCGTTGCGTGGAGCAGCGTCTACGAGGTGGGGCACCGGCTGACAGACAGGTTCGACGACGTCCCCCTGGACCGGCTCGGCGGCCGGCTGCCTCGGGTTTTCATCATGGGCGACGCCTGCCACACGCACAGCGCCAAGGCCGGGCAGGGCATGAACGTGTCCATGCAGGACGGCTTCAACCTGGCCTGGAAGCTCGCGCATGTGCTGGCGGGGCGGAGTCCTGCGAGCCTGCTGGCCACCTATTCGGCCGAGCGGCAGGTGATCGCGAAGAACTTGATCGACTTCGACCTGGAGTGGTCCCGGCTGATGGCGATGCGGCCGGAGGATTTTGAAAATCCCACCGAGCTTGAAGATTTCTACGTGCGGACCTTTGAGTTTCCTGCCGGCTTCATGACGGAATACCAGCCGTCGATGATCACAGGAGAGGGTGTGCATCAGGACCTGGCCACGGGGTTTCCGATCGGCAAACGGTTCAAGTCCGCGCCGGTGGTCAGGGTGGCCGACGCCAACCCCGTGCAGCTGGGTCACCACCACCGGGCCGACGGCCGCTGGCGCATCTACGCATTTGCCGATGCGCCGGCAGTGGGGGAGCCGTCCGCTCTTTCGGACTGGGCTCGCTGGATTTCCTCGTCGCCGGAATCGCCGCTGCTGAAGTACACGCCTGTGGATGGGGACAGCGACGCCGTGTTTGACGTGAAACTCATCGCGCAGCAGGACTTCGAAGGCGTTCCCCTGGGCCGGGTGCCGTCGCTGTTCCTGCCACGGACGGGACCTTTTGGGCTGATTGAATACGAGCTGGTGTACGCCGCCGACCCGTTGAATGACATCTTTGAGCTGCGCGGAATCTCGCGCGGCGGCGCCGTGGTGCTGGTGCGCCCGGACCAGTACGTGGCCAACGTGCTACCGCTGACGGCCATGTCAGGGCTGGATGCGTTTTTTGAACGGTTCATGCTGCCTCGGAGTTGATCCGGTGGCGCAGAACACTGTGAAAACTGCCGTCCAATGCTGCTCTTGCGGGCCCGCACCTCGGGTTTCCGCGCGACCGGCCAGGGCAAAGTGGTCAGGCAGCGTTATCGTATCAACCGTCCCGAGCTGCGCGGGCACCGAGTTGTCCGATGAAGTCGTTGAGGTTCTCAGCAGAAATGTCGTCGTATCGTCCGGCGGCGAGATCCGACCAACCCTTCTCTGCCGCGTCACGCAGCGCAGCAATCACAGCTTCGTCGCCCGCTTGCATCGGCAGCCTCCCGGTGTCTCGTGACCAAGGGCCTTAAAGCGCCCCGGATTACTTTTTTGAGCCCGAGTGATCCATTGGTTTCGGTGGGCCGGAGTACCCAGCCGGTGGGTCGCCGTCGTGCCTGTCCTTGAAGGTGGGCGGCTACGCTGGCGGCCGCTGAAACACGAGCAGCGCGTCGGCGATCAGGTCGTGGGGGTATTTGTCCCAGAGAATCTCGGTGACACCCACGGGGGTGAGGTGTTGCCCGAGCACGAGGGCGCAGTCGTGGATCAGGTGGGTGGTGCGGCCCATGTGGTGGATGTCCGCCAGGTTCCAGACCACGAAGCCGCCGGGCACAACGATGCTTGCGCACTGGGCTGCGACCAGGCCAAGCTCGGCCAGGTAGCGGCCGTAGTCCCCGTTGTTTTCCTCGTAGCCGGTGAGGGGGTCGGCGTCGTGAAACGTTGAGGTCATGTACGGCGGAGAGGCGAGAATCAGCGCGACGCTGGCGTCAGGGCGGGGCAGTTCAGTGCTGCGGATAATTCTGTACAGCTCCCGCGCATCCCCCTCAACAATGCGTGCGCCGGGAATGCGTTCCCGCAGGTAATCCGCACGCTCGGGCAGCAATTCGATGCCGAGCGCCCTTCGTCCCAGGGCAACGGCCCGCTCAAGGGTGGTGCCAAACCCCGCGAACGGGTCCAGCACCAAATCACCCGGCTTGGAACACCGCTCAATGACGTGATCCACAAGGGCTGACACCATGTGCACATCTTCGTCCGCATCGGGGGGACGCTCAGCCAGGAACGTGTCCAGCGACGCCGAAAGTTGGGCATCTAATGGGGACGTTGTGGTTGCGCTGGTCAATTCCTTCTCCACCTTGTTCATCATGCGAAGTCTAGCCGCAGGGGCTTCGGCAGTTTCAGTGGACTTGTGCATTTTCGGTATTTGTATTTTACTAATACCATGTCCAGAATACAGGCCCAGCAGGATGCGCAGGTCATCCGCGCGGCGCTGCCACTGCTCGCCCTCACGCTGATCGGCGACCGGGAATCATATGGGTATGAGATCGTCGAGCGGCTCTCCGAGCTTGGATTGGACGTCAGTACGGGGCTCATCTACCCCGTGCTTGCCAGGCTTGAACGGGACAAGCTCGTCACCACACGTTCCGTCACGTCCATCAGCGGCCCGCCCCGCAAGTACTTCACACTCACCCCTCAGGGGCAGGCTGCGAAAGCTGCGGCAAGCCAGCAGTGGCAGCTTGTGTCCGCCGCCGTCGAAAACGCCCTCACCTTGGAAGGACACTCCGATGACTGATGCAATCCGCATGACCAGCGGCTCGCGGCGGTCGATTCGCGACCGCATGCGAATCGACACTTATCTGCTGCGCCTGGAATGGCATCTCGAAGGGATCTTGCGGGGTGCCGACCGCAAGGCCACGATCGCATCCCTGCGCCAAGAACTTCTGACCGACCCAAGGGATCTGGCCAGTGCACTGGCCGACCTTGGCCCCGCCAGTGTTCTGGCGGCTCGCTACGGTGATGAGGGGGAGCGGCGCCCGCTGTGGTCGATAGGCGTCATCATCGGGGCAATCGCCCTTCTGGCCTACTGGGCTGTATTCCTGTCCTACACGGGAGGGATGCTCGCTGCGGTTGACAGCGCCGCACCCGCGGAGGCGCACTCGGCGTTCCTGTTTGTTGGAGTCGAAGCCTTCTCCAATGCGGAAGCGGTGGGTATTGGCTGGACCGGCGGATGGGCGTGGCTCATCGTGCCGGCAGTCATCATCCTCGTCGCATTCCTTCTGGGCGCAAGAATCTGGAGAGCCTTCCGGCGCCACTGATCGCTCCAGGCGCCAAGGAAAATCAGCGCATCACAACGTATCCTGCGGAACCGTGCCGAGTTGTGAAAAGCCTTGCTCGAAGGCGGAACGCAGCATCCAGTCCGGCCACGGAAGGTCGGCGGCGTGCAACGCCTGGTCGATCGTGTGCCCCGCTTCATGGGAGCCGCGGATGGCGTCGGCCACACTGCGCAGGGTGGAGGCCTGCCGTGTGACGAACGCCCGGTCAACCACCTGGCCGTGCCCCGGAACAATGGCGTCGCCGGGCAGCAGCTCAAGAAGAACCTCGTCCAAGGCGATTGGCCAGTCAAGCGGCCAGCTGCCTGACCCAAACATGGGAGGGCCGGACTCCTCAATCACGTCACCGAGCATCCACGCCCGGACATCCGGCACGAAGACGGCCAAGTCCGTGTCTGTGTGGCCCCGGGAAATTGGCATGCACCTGATGTCACGGCCGCTTGCGGTGAGCGTCGTGGGCCGGTCGATGGGGACGGTGGGCCTGGTCAGCAGAACCTCCTGCCAGTGCTTGTCGGGTTCGCGGGCCGGGTTGGCCTGCCACGCTGCCAGACGTGGCCCCTCGAAATCGGCGTAGTGGGCGGGAATCCGGTGGTGTCCAAAGATCGGAACCCCGAGGCCGGCAAAGACGGAATTGCCGAAACTGTGATCGTAATGCGCATGGGTGTTGATGACGGCAACGATCGGCACGTTGAATCGCTGCGCCACGCCGTCGACGATCTCCCGCGCCTCTGCCGGCGAACCTCCAGAGTCGACAATTGTCAGTCCGTTCGGCCCGATAATGGCCACAACGTTGACATCTGCCGCTTCAAACCTGCTGACAAAGACACCCGCGGCCACTTCATTCCATGACATGTCCTTGATTCTCCTTCGGCTGGTCTGGCCTGATGCCTGGCAGTCGAGCACCATGCAGGGGACGCTCGCAGCCACCCCGCCGCAAGCCCGGGGTTGTTGCGGGGATGCCGTCAGCTGCGGTGCTCAAGTTCTTCCCGGACCGTGCCGGCGATGCGGGCGAGCGCAATACCAAGGTTGCGTTGCTGCGTGCTGCTCAGCGGATCGAACACGAGCTCACGCACGCGGTTCACATGCTCAGGGGCGCTGGCAACGACTTTCTGCATGCCGGTTTCGGTCAGCGTGGCAAGTGTGTACCGCCCATTGTCCGGATCGGGGCTGCGCGTGACCCAGCCGCGTTGCTCGAAGCGGACCATGACCTTGGACATCCGGGGCTGGCTGCTGTCGCATTGGGAGGCCAGCTCGCTCAGGCGGAGGGTGAGGTCCGGGGCCATGGAGAGGCGGGCCAGCACGCTGTATTCGTAGTTCGTCGTCTCGGCGTCGCGTTCCAGCTGGCGATCGAGCAGCGTCGGCAGTGCGATCACGACGGTGAGCAGGTCCTGCCACACCGCCTGTTGGTGCTCATCGAGCCATCGGGGGGAATCGTTCATGACACCAAATGTACCCCAGATTGCTCGGGGTTGACTTGCCAAGGCAAGTCAGGCAGGGTTATCTCAGTTGCCTAGGCAAGTCCCAAGGCGACGTTCGGCCCTCAGTACCGCAGGGCCGTTGATCATAAAAATCGTGAGGAGAGTCCTGTGAAAGCAATTCGCTACCACCAGTTCGGCGGCACCGAGGTCCTACGCACGGAGGAGGTGGAACTCCCCGTTCCCGGCCCCGGCCAAGTGCTGGTGAAGGTCGCGGCAACCTCGTTCAACCCGGTGGACGGCCACATCCGTTTGGGTGTGCTCGCGGATGCCATCCCGACTCCGCTGCCCATCACGCCTGGCCTTGACGTTGCCGGCACCATCGTCGAACTGGGCGAGGGTGTCACCGGGTTCCACATCAATGACCTCGTCATTGGGATGCTCCCATTGAATGCGCATGGCGGTGCCGCGGAGTACGCGGTCATCGCAGCCGAGTTCGTCGCTGCCGCGCCCCGCACCCTGCCGCTGGTCGAGGCCGCGGCACTGCCACTGACCGGGCTCGCAGCCCGGCAGGCCGCCATCGAGCTGGCCGACATCCAGGCCGGGCAGAGCGTGCTCGTCAACGGTGCCGGTGGCGCCGTGGGCAGCATCGTCGTGCAACTCGCCGCCGACGCCGGAGCAACGGTGACGGCCGTTGACGGGCCCCAGCACGCCGACCGTCTGCTCGAGCACGGCGCCGCCAGGGTCGTCGGTCCGCTGGATCTGGACGCGGGCCCAGCCGCCGTTGGGGGGTCTTTCGACGTCGTGATCAACCACGTCCGCCTCGACCCGGAGGGTTTGGCGAAACTGACGGCCTACGTCGCGGACGGCGGCATTGCCGTCAGCTCCGCAGGCGCCGTGCCGGCCGACGAGGAGCGCGCAGTGCGGACAGCGAGTGTCTGGGTTGCGCCCAATGGCGCCCACCTGGCCGACATGGTGTCGCGTCTGGACCAGGGCCGGTTCAAGCTCAACATCGTCGACAGTCGGCCGCTGCAGGAGATGCGTGCCGTGCACGAAGACGCGGAAGGTGGAAGGCTCCTGGGCAAGACAGTCTTGACTGTCGGCTGAGCCAGTGATCGGCTGAGCCGCTGGTCAACCGAGGGGCCGGGCCTCAGCGCCCGGCCGGTGTGCCGTCGTCGTCGGCATCCGTCAAAGCGGGGATGAACGCGGCGGCCAGCCCCTCGCTGCCCCGGGCCAGCAAGGTGACGTCGGCGCCCACCAGAATCAGGTCCGCGCCGGCGTCGAGGTAGTGCCGGGCCGTGGCCTCGGCGAAGGCGTTCACGCCCACCGGCTTGCCCGCCTTCTTCGCCGCCGCAATGCATTGGTCGACGGCGGCCAGCACCTCGGGGTGTCCCTGCTGTCCCAGCCTGCCCAGGGAGGCGGCGAGGTCGGCGGGGCCCAGGAAGATGGCGTCGATGCCGTCCACCGCGAGGATGCCTTCGACGTTGTCCACGGCCTGGGCCGATTCGATCTGCACCATGACGGTGATGGTGTCCTCGGCCCGGGCCAGATAATCCGGAATCCTGTTCCAGCGCGAGGACCGGGACAGCGCCGAGCCAACACCGCGCACGCCGCGGGGCGGGTAATGCGCGGCGGCCACCGCGGCCTCGGCGTCGGCAACAGTGTGGACCATGGGAATCAGCAGCGACTGCACGCCCAGGTCCAGATATTGCTTGATGATGACCGGGTCGTTGACCGGCGGACGGACCATGGGCGTGACGGGGCAGCCGCGCACCGCCTGCAGCTGCGCCAGGATCCCCTCGATCCCGTTGGGGCTGTGCTCCGCGTCGATCAGCAGCACATCCACGCCTGACCCGGCGCAGATCTCGGCCACGAGCGGGCTGCCGGAACACACCCACATGCCCACGAGCGGCCGGGCGGCGGCCGCGAGCGCGTCCTTCAGCGAAGGGTCCGGAGTTACTCGAAGCGGCATGTGATGCTCCCCAGCTTTCCGTAGTCGGCAAAAATGGTGTCTCCGGCGCTGACCCACAGCGGCCGGGTGAAGGAGCCGGCCAGGATGAGCTCCCCAGCTTTGAGCACATCGCCGTGGGCGGCGAGCTTGTTTGCCAGCCAGGCAACGCCATGGCCCGGATGGCCCAGCACGCCGGCCGCCACCCCGGTCTCCTCCACCGTTTGGTTGCGGTGGAGGATGGCGGCAACCCAGCGCAGGTCGACAGCGTCCGGGGCCACCGCGGTGCCGCCCACCACCACCGCGCCCAGGGCGGCGTTGTCGCTGATGGTGTCCACGATGCTGCGGCCCTCCATTTCAATCCGGGAATCGAGAATCTCCAGGGCCGGGGTCACATATTCGGTGGCGCGCAGGACATCGAACAAGGTGGCGCCCGGGCCGCTGACATCTTCCTTGAGCAGGAAGGCCAGCTCCACCTCGACCCGGGGGCGGGTGTACTGCGCCCACTCCAGCGTGGCGCCGCTTTCGAGCACGGCATCCCTGAAGATGACGCCGTAGTCGGGTTCGGTGATGCCGGTGGCCTGCTGCATGGCCTTGGACGTCAGCCCGATCTTGTGCCCGGCCACCAGCCGTCCGGCAGCTTCGCCGCGCTCCCGCCACAGCTTCTGCACCCGGTAGGAGTCCTCCACCGACATCTGCGGATACCGTTTTGTCAGCAGCGGGACGGGCACCCGGGTGTTGGCGGCCTCGACGAGCTCGTCGGCAATGCGCGCAATGGTGGCGTCGTCAAGCATGGGCCTGCCCCCTCACAACTGTCCGCCAAGTTTGAAGCCCCGTTGTTCGGTGGTTGCTCCGGGAGCCGGGCCGCCGCGGGTGTAGGAAAAGCCGTCGGCGCCGACGGTGACGGCCAGCTCTGATATGCCCTCGGGTGAGGTGACTGGCTGCGGGTTGCCATCCAGATCCAGGACGGGGGAGGCATTGGTGTACCAGGACGGGACGACGGGGTTTCCCCACCAGTCCCGGCGCTGGTTGTCGTGGACGTCCCAGGTGATGACGGGGTTGTCCGGATCTCCCGTGTAGTAGTCCTGGGTGTAGATCTCCACCCGGTGCCCGTCCGGGTCCAGGATGTACAGGTAAAAGGCGTTGGAGACGCCGTGCCGGCCGGGACCGCGCTCAATGCGGTCGGAGATCCGCAGGGCACCCATCTTGTCGCAAATCTGGATGATGTTGTGCTTCTCATGCGTGGCAAAGGCCAGATGGTGCATGCGCGGGCCATCGCCATTGGTCAGTGCCGTGTCATGGACTGTTTGCTTCCTGTGCAGCCAGACGGCGTAGGTGATGCCGGCAGAGTCCTGGATCTGCTCGGAGGCACGGAAGCCAAGGTGCTCCAGGTACTGCTGGCCGTGCGGCACGTCCGGGGTGACCTGGTTGAAGTGGTCCAGACGGACCAGTTCACCGGCCGTGTAAAGGTCGTAGCGCTGGGTCAGCCGCTCCACATGGGTGGTCTCGTAAAAGAACTCGTAGGGGAAGCCGAGCGGGTCCTCCACCCTGACGGCGTCGCCAATGCCCTTGACGAATCCGCCGTGGCGGCGCTCGGTGCGGCAGCCCAGCTCCTGGTAATACGCCTCGGCGGCATCCACATCTGCCGGCGTCCGCACCCGGAACGCCGCCACGGCTGCGGCGGCAATGGGGCCCTGCCGCAGCACCAGGTTGTGGTGGATGAATTCCTCCAGCGTGCGCAGGTAAATGGTGTCCGCATCCTCGCAGGTGACGTGCAGCCCCAACACGTCCACATAAAAGTCGCGGGAGGCGGCCAGATCGGTGACCACCAGCTCCATGTAGGCGCAGCGCACAATGTCCGGCGGCGGCACGCTCGGAGTGGGGATGAGCGGGCTCATGGCTGCCCAGCCCCAAACTGGGGTGTGTGGACGGCGCCGAGCGTGATGTGCACGGCCTGCTGGTCCGTGTAAAAGTCGATCGAACGGAAGCCGCCCTCGTGGCCAAGGCCCGAGGCCTTGACGCCGCCAAACGGGGTGCGCAGGTCGCGGACGTTGTGCGAATTCAACCAGACCATGCCGGCCTCCAAATTCTGGGCGAAGGTGTGCGCCCGGGTCAGGTCCCGCGTCCACACGTAGGCGGCCAGGCCGTACTTGACGCCATTCGCCAAGGCCAGCGCCTCGGCGTCGTTCTCGAAAGGCGTGATGGCGACAACGGGGCCGAAGATCTCCTCCTGGAAGATCCGCGCGTCGGGCAGCACGTCGGCAAAGACGGTGGGGGCCACATAATTGCCCGTGTCCAGGCCGGCCGGGCGGCCGCCGCCGGCGAGCAGGCGGCCCTCGGACTTGCCGATCTCCACGTAGGACATGACCTTGGCGTAGTGCTCCGGGTGTACAAGCGCGCCGACCTCAGTGGCGGGATCGTGCGGATCGCCCACAACAATGTTCCTGGCGCGGGCTGCGTACTTCTCACAGAATTCGTCGTAGATGGACCGTTCCACGAGGATGCGTGAGCCCGCCGTGCAGCGTTCGCCGTTGAGCGAGAAAACACCGAACAACGCGGAGTCGATCGCCGCGTCGAAGTCTGCGTCGGCGAAGACCACGCAGGGGCTCTTGCCGCCAAGTTCCATGGACAGGCCCTTGAGGCTGGTGGCGGCGTTGCGGAAGATGGTTTGGCCGGTGGTGGTTTCGCCGGTGAAGGAGATCAGCGGCACGCCCGGGTGCTTGACGAGCGCGTCGCCGGCGTCCTCACCCAGCCCATTGACCAGGTTGAACACGCCCGGCGGGAGCCCGGCTTCCTCGAAAATTCCGGCCCACAGGGATGCTGACAGCGGGGTGAACTCAGCCGGCTTAAGCACCACCGTACAGCCGGAGGCCAATGCCGGGGCGAGCTTCCAGGACTCGAGCATGAACGGCGTGTTCCACGGGGTGATGAGCCCGGCCACCCCGATCGGCTTGCGGTTGACATAGTTGATCTGCGCGCCGGGGACCTTCATGGCGTCGTCAAATTGGGCCACGACCAGGTCGGCGAAAAAACGGAAGTTCTCCGCCGCGCGCTGCGCCTGCCCGCGGGCCTGGGTGATGGGCAGCCCGGTGTCGAACGTTTCCAGTTCGGCCAGCCGGTGTTCCTGCGCCTCGATGCCGTCGGCAATTTTGTTGAGGATCCGGGCGCGCTCGCGGGCCTTCAGATGCGGCCACGGGCCGTCCTTGAAGGCCCGGCTCGCGGCGGCCACGGCCAGGTCGATGTCAGCCTGCTGTCCGGCCGCGGCCGTGGCGTAGTTGCTGTTGGACACCGGATCCAGCACGTCGAATCTCTCCCCGCCGTCCGAATCCACATGTTTGCCGTCGATGTAGTGCTGGATCCGGGCGGGGAGATTGTCGGGGATGAAATGACCGGTCATGGGGCATCCGCTCCTTCTGCCGGGCTGCCGGGCCCCGGGTTGGGACGTGGGGACACCTGTGGCCGGCCGGCCGCCCACTCCGTGAACCTGGCCCGCCATTGCTCATCCATGGGGAAGAGCCCTTCCACGCTGTGGCCCTGCGCGACCATCTCGGCGATGAACGTTTCCTCGTGTTCCTGGGCGATGGCGGCGTCCGCCACTTCCTCCGCGCACGACGGCGGGATGACCAGCAGCCCGTCAGCGTCACCGACAATGATGTCGCCGGGCTGGACGGTCGCCCCTCCGCAGGAGATGGTCATGTCCGTGTCCCACGGGATGTGCCGCCTGCCCAGGACGGCAGGGTGGGCGCCGGCGTGGAAAACGGGCAGGTCCAGGGCCGCGACTTCGACACTGTCGCGGATGCCGCCGTCGGTCACAACGGCCGCGGCGCCGAGGACCTGGGCCCGCAAAGCCAGGACGTCGCCCAGGGTTCCCGCGCTGGGATCCCCGCGGGCCTCCATGACCAGCACCTCGCCGTCGTGCAGGGAATTGATGATGCGCTTTTGCGCGTTGTAGCCGCCGCCGTGGCCGGTGAAGAGGTCCTCGCGGTTGGGCACGAAGCGCAGGGTGCGGGCGGGGCCGGCGATGCGCACGCCGGGCCGGGTGCTGGCCAGGCCGTCGATGCTGACGTTGTTCAGGCCGCGGCGGCGCAGCTGGGAGCTGAGGGTGGCTGTGCCGACGCTGGTCAGTTTGCGCCGGAGGTCTTCGCTGAGGCCGCGGGGCGGCAGGCCGGCAGCCTCGGGGGAGCCCCAGGCGTCGATGCGGTCGGCGTTGGTGCTGCGGGGGCCGTTTCCATAGACAGCCATGGGTGTCCGGCCCTGGACCACGGAGGTGCGCAACCGGCCGGTGGACAGGCCCGATGCCGGTTCGTCGACTTCAACCTCCATCACGTCCCCGGGCACGGCGACGGAAGATCCGGCAGGAGTTCCCGTGAGAATGACATCCCCGGGTTCCAACGTCATCAGCTGGGACAGGTCCGCCACGATCTGGCTGAACGGGAAGAGGAGGTCCGTGCTGCTGTCGTCCTGGACAAGTGCCCCGTTGAGCCAGGTACGGATGCGCAGGCCTGCGGGGTCCACTGTTGCGGCCGGGATGAGGCCCGGGCCGAGAGGAGTGAAGCCGTCGCCGGATTTGGAACGGACGTTGGAACCTTTGTCGGCATATTTGAGGTCGTACACGCCCAGGTCATTGGCCGCCGTGATGTGCTGGACGTGGGACCAGGCTGCTTCGGGGCTGATGCGGCGCCCGGCGGTTCCAATGACGAGGGCGATCTCGCCCTCGAACGCCAACAGTTCGCAGCCTGCCGGACGTTCAACGCCTGCCTCGGACAAACTCAGCGAGGACGTGGCCTTGAGGAAGTAGGACGGCAGGGCGGGTGTGCGTCCGCGCTGCTCGGCTCGGGAGCGGTAGGCAATATGCACGGCAATGACCTTGCCTGCCTGTTTGAGCGTGTCTGCTGAGACCTGTTCCACGAACCACCCCGGTTTGACGGTTGCCGTTGACTGCTGCTGCGGCCAGGTGCGGCCGCGGCGCCAGCATGATCCACCCGCGGACGGGGGACCATGTACGCTCAAGCTTCCGCTGCCACCGCCGCCGCGTCAACCAAAGCGCCCAAGCAAAGCGCCAGGGCCGGGCTGCCGTTAGTTCCCTGCCGCCTCGAAACTTTGAGTGTTACGCTCCACAGGGACGGGGCGGGAGGGCCGATGAAAGCAGCACGCAAGTCCGACTGGTGGGACAGGTTCTTTTACGTCGCCATCATTTTCAAGGGCCTTGACGGCGTGCTGGAACTGCTGGGCGGCACGCTTCTGCTTTTTGTCGCCCCGGACAAGATCAAACAGCTGGCCGTGCTCATTACCCAGCCGGAACTGACGGATGACCCCAACGACTTCATCGCCAACCACATCCTCCAGGGGACCGCCGGACTGACCGACCATGTGGTGCTCTTTGGCGCCATCTACCTCCTGGCACACGGCATTGTGAAGGTCGTCCTGGTCACCGCCCTGCTGCGCCAAAAAATGTGGGCCTACCCGTGGATGCTCGCGGTCCTCATCATCTTCATCCTGTACCAGCTCTACCAACTGAGCCTGACGCCGTCGGCCGGCCTGGTGGCGCTGACCGTGTTCGATATCCTGATAGTGGTGCTCACCTGGCACGAGTACCGCCGGCACCGTGCGCGAAGAATAGGAACGGCATGAAAATTCTCATCGTTGGGGCAGGGGCCACGGGCGGCTATTTTGGTGCCCGGCTGGCCGAGGCCGGGCGGGACGTGACGTTCCTGGTCCGCGAACAGCGTGCGGCGTTCCTGAAACAGCGCGGGCTGCGTATTGCCGGTCTGGAGCGGGAGCTGCGCATCGAGCCAAGGGTGCTCACGGCGGGGCAGCTGGGTGGGACGTTCGACGTCGTTCTTCTCACCGTGAAGGCTGCCGGACTTAAAAACGCGATCGCCGACCTTGCCGCAGCAGTTGGGCCCGACACGTTGATCGTGCCGTTCCTGAACGGCATGGCCCACATGGATGCGCTTGCGGCGGCGTTTGGCGCGGACAAGGTGCTGGGCTCGGTGGTGCACCTGGTGGGCACAATCAACGGCGACGGTGACATTGCGATCTTGCAGCCGCTGGCACGCTGGACCCTTGGGGAGCAGGGCGGCGGCACTTCTGCGAGGTTGGAGCGGCTCCTGGCCGAGGTTGCCGTGCCCGGAATTGACGTCGTCGCTGCGCCCAACGGGCTGGATGCGGTGTGGCAGAAATGGGTTTTCATTGTTGCGGCGGGTGTGGTGACGTGCTTGATGCGCGGGCCTGTGGGCGATCTTGCCGAGGTGCCCGGTGGCGAAGCATTTGTCGCGGAGGTGCTGGCGGAGGTCTCCATGGTGTCAGCGGCGGCCGGATTCCCGGTGCCGGAGTCGGAGCAGGCCAACACGCTGGCCTTTCTCACGCAGCCCGGCTCAACGTTCACGTCGTCGCTGTACCGTGACGTCGCCGCCGGGCTGCCGAACGAGGGCGAGCACATTGTGGGGGACTTCGCCCGCCGCGCCGCTGAACTCGGGGTGGCTGTGCCGCTGATCAACTTGGCGCTGCTGCAGCTGCGTGTTCACGCAGCAGGCATGGCCCGCCGGTAGACAGAGGCCCGACTCATCCGTCGGTCGGGCTCGCCGCAATCACCTTGTCGAGGCTTTCCAGCACCGGAGCCAGCGCGCTGCGCAGGGACGGAGGCACTGTGGTGTCGGGGCCCTCTTCCACAAGTCCGGCCGTGGTCAGGTTTTTGATCGATCGATCTATCGCCAGCGCCCACCACCGGCTGTCATGGAGGGTGTGGATGGATTCATCGTGTTCAAAGGGGATGGGCAGATCGGGCCTGGCGGATGCGGCAACGGCCAACAACCGGCCGACCGCGACCACGGTGGAACGCGGGTGAACAAAGTCGTCGTAGGGGACGATCTCGTCATGGAACAAGCAATAAGCCAGCTCGGCCGTCTTCTGCGGTGCCAGGGCGGGGGCTGCAAGGAAGGCCTTGCCCGCTTTGGTCAGCTCAATCTTTTTCCCACTGACCTTGAGCAGCTTGATGTCAATCAGCGCGCGCCAATACTGCATCAGGCGAGGCACATGCGCCATTGAAGTGACAGCTCGAACGGCATCCGGGTCGGAGGACGGCAGCTCAAGGCGTGCACTCCCCACGGAATTGACTTCCACGCAGGCGGCGGCCTCGGCAATGTCCTTGCGCCGCAGCATGCCTGTCGCAGTCAGCTCCCGGCCGTCGCCGATCCAGCGCAACAGTGCCACAGCCCAGCTCACATACTGCCGCCCGGCACGGTCAACACCGGCGGCAGCCTGATCCATTCCCTCGTGGTGGACATAGTCCGCCAACTCCCGGGCGGGCGGTTCGAAGACTCCTTGGTCAGCCAACGCCACCAGCTGCTGCAAGTCCGCCGTCGGACCTGTCCACAACTGCATCGACAACAGGAACTTCAGGTACGCGCCCAGGGCGGTGCACATGGCCACGCGCATTCCAGGGTGGAACCTCCCGGCATCCGCAAGTATTTGAGTGGTCAGGTCAACGTCCAAGGCCCTGGCATCCGGGACACCCACGCTGGCCGAGTAGTTCCTGAAGAAGTTCATCAAAAGGCTGGACAGGCGCTCCCGCTCCCCGGGATCCACACCGGCACGGCCCAGCCAATCGTGGAAGGCCGGCAGCAGCTTTTCCACGGAGCGGTGTGCAGCGGCGTCGGTGAAAGACAGCACCTTGTTGTCGCTGGCCGCTTTGGCGGGGTTGCCGAAGCGGGACTTCTTGGACTTGCCTGGCTTCTTGGCCACAGAGTTCCTTTCGGTCAGAGTGAGTGGAAGCAGCCCAATCGTGGCTGTTTGGTGGGCGCATCGCACGCCCCGATGCCTGGCGCGGCCTCTTTGGCGAACGCCGCGTCACTGGGGCCCAGCGGCGTCACTCAGATGCTGGCGCGGCCCCCGGGCCAACTGCGTTGACCGGCAAGTCATCGCTGAGCATGTCAAAGACGTCCGCCCGGTAGGCCGGCGGGACCTCGATGAATGCCCCGACGGTGACCAATCCTTCTTCGGCCCAGTGCGCGATGTTTTGGGCAATGGCCAGGAGATCCGGGTGCACAGATTCGGGGTCTTCCAAGGCCTGGATCATCGGCGCCGATGAGGGTGGGGCAACAGAAGAACACTGGGTCAACCAATCCGACATTTCCAATTGCCAGTATTCGTAGTCGGCATCTTCGGAGCCTGCCAGCGTGACCGTGAAAATGAACAGGCCGATCAGCTCTCTCATGGTCTCGATGATGTCGTCCTCGTCAGCCGAAGAATCAACCACCGGCTTCGTGACGAAAACCTGCGAATCGTCGATGGTGATCAGGCCCGCCACATCCAACATTTCCCAGTACAGGGTAAGCCGTGCGGCGTCGTGATCTGCGGGAGTGGTGAAACTCGCGGCGTTGCCCAGCATCCCCAAACCACTGTGGGTCAGTGTTGCCGCGCCTTCTTCAGCGGCTTGGAGCGTGTGGTGCCCGGTGACATCCCTGCCATCCCCAATCCAGTCGAGCAGCGCCATCGTGTTTTTCCACAATGGAGTGTTCAAGACTGTCGCCAGGATTTCCTCCTGCGTCAGTTCCGGGATGTAGACGTCGGCGAATTCGTAATCCTCCGGCGCCAGGAAGTCCTCTTCCACGTCTGCCCGGTCAACGTCTGTCGGGTCCACGTCCCTGCCCGTCCGCTGGAGCTCAGCCTGGACCGCCGCGAGGTCCTCAGCGGATCCCGTCCAGAGCTTTGCATGAGCCAGATAGTCCACATAATCCCGAACGCCGGCACGCAGGGTCAGCACGCCCAGCGGATTGGCATGGGCCGTGACCTCCATGACCTCCTGTACTGCTGCGGGAACCAGCGCCATGGGATCGGTCTGGGGTTCAATGATGCGGTACATGTCAAAGAAATCGTCCACGATCATCAAGCTGGCATCGATCGATTTGTCCGGCCGGCCCTGCGCCTCCAGCCAGGCCACAAATCCCGGCGACAACGACTCCATGGCCCGCTGCAGCCGCGAGTCCGCCGACGATACGACCGTCCTGCCGCGCGCAGCAGTGTCGGCGGCAGCCTTGGCCGGGTTGCCGAAACGGGACTTTTTGTTCTTCGGGGCCACAGGGTTCCTTGCGGTCATCGGGACGGGACCCCTTAACCGTAGCCGCAGCCGCCCTCAATGACGTTCTCACAGCGCGGGTCCGCACTACCGGTCCTCACGGCAGGGGTCCGCAAAGGACGACGGCGCCGCCCGCCTGCCGACGCTCTCGCACCTTTGGCTGCTTTCTGGCCAACGCTCTCGCACTCGCTGCGAGCGCGTTGGCCAAAAACGCACCATTGCTGCGAGAGCATTTGGTGGGACGGGAGGCAGGGGCCTGCTGCGACGGTTGTCAGCTTGTGAAGGGAGTGAGCACGATCTTGCCGCTGCCGTGGCCGGACATGCTCGACTCGAAAGCCTGGGCGGCTTCCTGCATCGGGAAGGTTTCGGCCACATCCACGCTCAGTGTGCCGTCCTCGACCAGCGCGCTCAACCGTTCCAGTTCGCGGGCGTCGGGTCGAACCCAAATGTAGCGGCCGCCGTGCTCAGCAACAGTCCAGTCGGCGATGGAGGCCTGCCTGCCGCCTTCCTTGAGCAGGGCCAGGGTGTCCTCGAGGACGCCGCCGGCGAAATCGGCCACGGCATCCACACCGTCGGGCGCCAGCGCCCGGACGCGCTCCTGCAATCCGGCCCCGTATTCAACCGGTTCGGCGCCAAGTTCACGCAGCCGGGGATGGTTTTTGGCCGATCCGGTGGCAATGACGCGGGCCCCCGCGTGGGCTGCCAACTGGATGGCCGTGCGGCCCACGCTTCCGGAGCCGTTGTGGATCAGCAACGTCCGGCCGTCGAGGGGCCCCAGGGCATCGATGGTGCGCTGGGCCGTCAACCCCGTCAGGGGGAGTGCCGCGGCTTGTTCCCAGGACAGGGAGCTGGGTTTGTGGGCGACAATTGCTGCCGGCAGGGCGACAAGTTCGGCAAAAGTGCCGCCCTGGACGGTGTCGCGGCGGCCATAAGAGTAGACCTCGTCGCCCACCGTGAAATCGGGCGTGTCAAAGCCGACAGCCTCGACGACGCCAGCCACGTCCCAGCCCGGGATGACAGGGAAGTTCACGTCCATCAACCCGTCGAGGCCGCCCGACATGATCTTCCAATCAACAGGGTTGACCCCTGCGGCCTTGACCCGGATCAACACGGCACCGGGTGCAACCTTCGGTGTTGGGCGTTGCGTTTGTGCCAGTACGTCGGTGCCGCCGTAGCGTGCGTAGCTCATGGCCTGCATGGTGGAACTCATGGTGGTGGTCCTTTCGTTGCGCTTTCGGGCTTCACCACGTCCAACCGCCGGCGCCGGCCGAAGATTCCCGCCTGGCTAAAGTTCCTGCGCCCGTTCCTTCGCCCGCGCCAGCGCCCGCTCCGCCCGCTCTTCCCAGCGTCGATGTGCCGCGGCATCCAGGGCCGCCTCGACCCAGCGGCCCATGCCGGCGTAGGCCTGTGCGCGCACCGCGGGCGGGGACAGAAACACGTCGTGGAACGCCCCGGGAATCCTGTGCAGCGTCACCAGAGACCCCAGATCAAGGGCCCGCTTGGCGACGGTGTCAACGTTCAGCACCACGTCGGCCGCCAGGGCGCTGGATGACCACTTCGGCTGCAGGTAACTCTTGTCCGAGAGCATGACCAGCACCGGCATCTGCAGGCCCAGGCCCCGGGCCACCTGCGCCTGCCCCTGAAACACGGCGTTTAAGAACGACGGCGTGACGGGGAACCCACGGTCGGGCCGCCACGTGGATTCGTAGTCCCACTCGCCGTCGAACCGCTTGGAAACGGCCCGCGTGTAAAACCCCGGGTCGATGCCGGGCAGCGGCGCCAGCGGCTTGAATCTTGTCCGCGCCTGGATCAGCGGGGCAACCATGGCCCGGCCCACCTCGCTGGCCTGGAACTCAAGCCAGGGACTGTTAAGCACGACGGCGGCTGCCGCACCCGGGTGCCGCGCGGCCCACAGGCTCAGCGTCAGCCCGCCCGTCGAATGCCCCAACAGCACCAGCGGACGCTCGCGCACGGGTTCGTGATGCTCTTCCTCCCGTTCCCTGCCGGTGAGGGCGTCAAAGGCGGCACTGAGCCGGTGCCGGGCCTCTTCCAGGAAAGCCGACTCAAAGGTCTGCTGGTCCGCGGCCGCTTCGGCGGCAGGCTGCGCCATCACCTCTTCGGCGGCCCCGCTGCGCCCCATGGCTGCAAGCGCGGCGGCGATATCGGCGTCGTACTCGGTCAGGGAGGAAACCTTCCCGGGCACCAGGCCCGGACGCAGGCTCCGCCCGTAATTGTGCAGGTCAAGCGCGTAAAAGTTCGCCCCGGCACGGTGCCAAAACTCGGCAAGATCCTGTTGGAAGAAATAGTCAGACCAGCCGTGGACGTACAGGACGTCGGCGCCGGCCAGGGCTGAGGACGGCCACCGGGGCGCGTCGCCCGCGTACCGCACCAGCGTGGCCGGCGAGGATGCCGGCAGGTCCAGGGTGAGCTGTTCAAAGTTTGGGCCGAGGACATCCTGCTGCCATGAGGTCATGGCTCGATGGTAGCGGCTGCCGCCGATCTGCGGGCGCAATGCTGCGGTGGCCACCGGAATTCGTGGCTGGATGGTCCGGGTGTGCCTATGCTTGGTTTGCGCACTCGTGCGGCCTGCGTCCGCGACCGTCCGGTTTTGCGGGAGTGCTGGCACGCTGAGAAAAGGATGAGGACATGGCCATCTGGCAGGATGCATTTCACGACTGGGCCCGGGCCTGGGCCGCATTGCACGACGTGGATTCCGGCGTGGCCGGTGCCGTGGTCACGATGGGGGCCCAACACGTCATGGTTTGGCCCGGTGGGGATGATGCCGCCCAGGCCGCACCCGCGGCCTCCGGCGGTGAGCTGCTCCTGGTTACGGTTGATCCAGCGGGGGCTGCGGACTTCGCCACGACGAAGGGGTTGCGCCCCACCTCCCGGAACGTGCTGCTTTGCGCTGAGACGGAGAGTCTCGATTTGGTCCCACACCTGCCCCCTGACGCCTACCTCGCGGCCGCCCCCATGGAGAACTATGACCTCGTTGAGGTGGCGCTTTTTGACCGGCCGGTGGCCAGCGGGCGCCTGAGCCTTGGGGAGGAACTGGCTGTTATAGCGGCCTTGGTTGTCGACGAGGGGCATGCGGAGCTGGAGCACGTGTTCGAACAGGCAATGGTTGCGGGGCTGGGGGAGGAGGCGTTCACCCATGGCGCCGACACCCTGTACCTGATCGCCGGCGAAGAGCAGGCGGAACGCTTTGCCGCCGGTGAAGGCTGGACCAAGGTGGCGGACATCCTCGGCTTCAGCAAATAGCCGGCCGGGCGCAGGTGGGGAACCGGGGCTGGACCCTGACACGGTGTGAGGCGGTAAACCTGAAGATGTCATGTTTCAAATAGGAGATTTCGCCAGGGCCGGCCGGGTGTCGGTGCGCACGCTGCACCACTATGACGCCATCGGATTGCTGCGTCCTGCCCGCGTTGATTCCACCGGGTACAGGCTCTACGAGGCCACGCAGCTCGCGCGGCTGAACCGCATCGTGGCGCTGAAGAACCTTGGTTTCACCCTGGAGACCGTGTCCCGGATCCTGGACGAGAACCTGGGCGCCGGGGAATTGCGCGGCATGCTGCGCTTGCGCCGCGGCGAGCTGGCTGACCAGCTTGCCGCCGACACGGTCCGGCTTGCAGCGGTCGAGGCGAGACTCCGCGTCATTGAAAGAGAGGGCGTCATGCCTGAATACGAAGTCACCATCAAGTCCCTGCCCGCGCTCCGGCTCGCTGAGCTTTCGGCCGAGGCGGAGAGCTTTGAGCCGTCGTCGATCAGCCCCGTCATCCAGCCGCTGTACGGGCAGCTGTACGCGTCGCTGGAGGCCGCCGGGATCAAGCCCACCGGCCCCGGTGTCGCCTATTATGAAGCGCTCGACGGCGGCCGCGTCCGCGTGCATGCCGGCGCCCAGGTGCCCGCAACCGTCCGCGACGGGGCGTTCGACGTCGTTGAACTGCCGTCGGTGGGGCAGGCTGCGACGCTCATCCACCGCGGTGTCATGGACAATGTCATGCCGTCGGTGCAGGAGCTGGCACGGTGGATTGACGCCAACGACTACACCTCAACCGGGCTGAACCGGGAGCTGTACCTCGACTACGGGATGGGTGCAGACCCCCAGCAGTGGGTCACCGAGTTGCAGGAGCCCGTTGTCACCAAGCAGTGAGGGCCCGGGTTGGGCTCACGGTTGGGGTTCCAGCATGAGCCGCTTGTTTTCCTCGAAGGCCGCGGCCGTGTGCTCATCGAAGGCTGTGCAGTTGCGGCCCACAAGTGCTTCCACGGCGGCCTCGATGCGGGGCGTTTCAGCGGGCTGGCCGGCCTTGATCCGGCCCTTGGCATCCACCACCACATAGCCCCATTCGTACAGGGCGTCGCAACCCAAGGCGCAGGTGAGCATGGCATTGTGCTCAAAATCCATGCGCTCTTCGTCGTTGCTTCGGGTGCGGGGCTTGATGTGGCCGGCGATCAGCAACCGGGCCGGGTAGTGCTCCCCGCAGATGGCGCAGGGGGCGGTCATGCGCCCGCGCAGCAGGTTCTTGCGCAGGTGGGCCTGTTCGAGGCGGATGGTGGTCAGGGTTTTTTCGTCGGGCTCGTCGGCGCCCCAGGTGCTGCCGGGCAGGCCGCGGAGGCTTGTTGCCGAGGACTGCGGGGCCGTGACGCCGGCTTCCGCGAGGAGTTCCTGGCCTTCTTCGGCGGTGAGGGCGGAAAGGTAGCGTTGTTGTGGTTTTCCTGCCGCGTTGAAGGGGCCGGGTTCGCCGACAGCTGTGATGTCGGCAGCACGTTCGCGGTGCAGCTGCAGGTTTTGTGCCAGTGGCTGGGTGCGCACCAGCCAGCCCTGCCCGGGCTCATCGACCTGTTGCTCGTAGCCTTCAGGGCGCGGGCTGTCCTCCCATGTTTCCGAAACCACGCTGACAGCCCTGACATAGGGACCGAAGTAGTTGAACACGACATCGCCCTTGCGCAGGTCCTTGATGAGCTCCCCGGAGCCGTCAGCGGCGCCGTGGGGATTCCGGCACCACCACAGGGTGCCGTCGTTGATGGCTGATTCGTAGTTGCGGCCGTGACTGACCCACCAATAATTCATTTCAGAAACTCCCAGCTTCACCTGCGTTGCACTTGGCGTTCCATTTCAGCCTAACGCTTCCAACGCCCGTGTGGGCAGAAGATCCCGGACATGGCAGAATAAGGGGTGGTCCGGGTGCAGACGGGCCCAGTGATAATACAGCCGACCGGCCAGGCCTCCCCGCGGGGCCCCGGTATGAGCGAACCACTTAAACAAAAGAAATTTGAGACTCATCATGTCCCCGCTGCAAAGCAATGCTTCGGCAACCCCGCTTAAGAACACTGCCGTCCCCACCTTCGCCGCCGTTGGCAGCCCCTACTTTGGGATCTTGCTGGCTGCCATGGCCGTCATCGTCATTCTTTCGAACATTGGCGCGTCCAAGGGCGTGCTCATTGGCCCGATCGTGACCGATGGAGGGTTCTTCCTGTTCCCGTTCGCCTACATTTTGGGCGACGTGATCAGCGAGATCTACGGGTTCAAGGTGGCCCGCAAAGCGATTTTGACGACCTTCGCCCTCTCGATTTTTGCGTCCCTGTGCTACTGGGTGATCATCGTCCTGCCCGGCTTCACCGATGATTACGGCGTGGCAAAACAACACGCCATGGAAGACGCGCTGGGCCCGGTGCCGCAGATCGTGCTGGCCAGCCTCCTTGGATTCCTCGCCGGACAAACCATCAATTCCTGGATCATGGTCCGGCTCAAGGCCCGCCAGGGCGAGCGGAAGCTGTGGGCGCGGCTCATGGGGTCCAGCGGTGTGGGCGAATTCGTTGACACCCTGATCTTTTGTGCCATTGCCGCCCCGGTCATCGGGATTGTGGGCTTCTCGATGTTCGCCAACTACGTCGTGGTGGGCTTTGTCTACAAAACCGCGGTGGAGTTCCTGTTCATCCCCATCACCACATGGGTGATCCGGTGGTTCAAGCGCCACGAACCGTCCTACGTGGCGTCCGCCTGAGCAGTGCTTCGCGGCCGGCACCGTTTCGGCGGGTGTTTGCGCAAAAAGCGGGTGGTCTGCCACCCGCCGATTGCGCAACCACCCGCCGAAGTTGTAGAAGGACTGCTGGCGCTTACCGTTTCGGGTAGTAGCGGCGCAGCGTTTCGGCCTTGAACTCGAAGAACGTGCCGTCCTCAATGGCGAGGCGGGCGTCGTCGACCATTTTCACCACAAAGCGTTCGTTGTGGATGGAGACCAGGGTGGAGGAAACCATTTCCTTGGCCTTGAACAGGTGGTGGATGTAGGCGCGGGTGTAGTTTTCGCAGGTGTAGCAGTCGCACTCGGCGGAGAGCGGGCCGAAGTCGCGTTTGTATTTGGCGCCGGAGAGGTTGAAGCGGCCGTCCGGGGTGTAGAACGCGGAGGTGCGGGCCACCCGGGTGGGGGAGACGCAATCGAAGGTGTCGGCGCCGTTTTCAATGGCCGTGAAGATGTCGTCGGGTTCGGAGATGCCGAGGAGGTGGCGCGGCTTGTCCTCCGGCAGTTCCTCGGAGCACCAGCGCACAATGGTGCCCAGGTTTTCCTTCTCCAACGCCCCGCCGATGCCAAAGCCGTCGAAGTTCATTTCGCCGAGATCGTGGGAGGCCTTGCGGCGCAGGTCCTCATATTGGGCGCCCTGGATCACGCCAAACAACGCCTGGTAGGGCTTGCCGCGGCGCTCTTCGGTGAGTTTGAAGTGTTCGGCGATGCAGCGCAGCGCCCACAGCCGGGTGCGTTCCAGGGACATCTCCTGGTAGCCGCGCGAGTTCAGCAGCGTCGTGAGCTCGTCGAAGGCGAACATGATGTCGGCCCCGATCTGGTGTTGGACCGCCATGGAAACTTCGGGCGTGAAGCGGTGCATGTCCCCGTTCAGGTGCGACTTGAACCAGACGCCGTCGTCGTCAATGTGCGCCAGGCGCTCCTTGCCCACGGCCACCGAATCGTCGGCCCCGGCGTGCGGGGACGCGGCTGCGGCGTCCATGTTGATGACCTTCTTGAAGCCTGAACCCAGGCTCATGACCTGGAATCCGCCGCTGTCGGTGAACGTTGGGCCCTGCCAGTTCATGAACTTGCCCAGCCCGCCCGCGGCGTCAAGAATGTCGGCGCCGGGCTGCAGATACAGGTGGTAGGCGTTGGACAGCAGCGCCTGCGCACCCAGCTCGTCCATGGCCTCCGGCAGCACCGCCTTCACCGTTGCCTTGGTGCCCACGGCGATGAACGCCGGGGTCTTGATGGTCCCGTGCGGGGTGGTGATGACGCCCGTGCGGCCCTGGAATTTTCCGCCGTTGCGTTCGATGGCGCCGTCGTCGGGCGTGCAGGTGTCGTTCAGGCGCGTGGTGACCGCAAAGCCGAATTCACTTTGTGACGCCGGGGCGCCGGGGGTGGAATGCGGCTCGGTGGTGTGTCCTGGCGCGATGAGGTCCGTGACGGTTTCTGGGGTGGGCATTGTTCCATTTTGCCAGTTTTTGGGAACCGCCACGACCGCACCGCAGCAGGTGGCGTCAGGGACGGCCGGGGCGGGAGCTGTCCAAAGGTTTTTTCCCAGATGTCTATCCGTGGATCCCCGCTTGTCCTTACCATGAGCAAGTCAGGAAATTTCGAGGAATGCAGGGCCCAAAGGAGCCGCTCATGTCCGCCACGAATGTCACCCACGATTCCCCCACCCGGGGTCCGGCACGCCCGCTGCCCTATGTCATCAGCGGAATCCTGCTGTTGGCGGCCGTTGTCATGCCGCTCGCCGTACCCATGTACGCGCACGCCGATCCGCCGCTTTTCGGGTTCCCGTTCTTCTTCTGGTATCAGATGCTTTGGGTGCCAATCTGCGCCATTCTGATCGGCATCTGCTACAAACTGATGACGGCCGAGGACAGGCGCCGCCGGGCTGTTGCCCGTGACCAGGCCGGCCGCAAGGGCAGGCACGACGCCGGAGGTGGGGCCAGGTGAGTGCCGCACCTTTTGCGGTGGTCGGTTCGGTGGCTGGTTCGGTGGGCATGGCCCCCGCGACGGCCCGTGGCGTTGACGTGACGGCACTGATCGTCGTCGTTGTTTTGTTTGTGCTGGTGGGTGTGCTGGGATTTTACGCTTCGCGCTGGCGCAAGGCGGGCGCCGACGGTCTGCATTCCCTGGACGAATGGGGCCTGGGCGGCAGGAGTTTTGGCACGTGGATCACGTGGTTCCTGCTCGGCGGCGACTTGTACACGGCCTACACGTTTGTGGCTGTGCCGGCGGCCATGTGGGCTGCGGGTTCCGTGAGCGGCTTCTTCGCCGTGCCGTACACGATTGTCCTGTACCCCATTGTGTTCCTGCTGATGGCCCGGCTGTGGTCGGTGTCCAAACGCCACAACTTTGTCACGACCGCGGACTTTGTGGGCGGGCGGTACGGCAGCAAACCGCTGGCGCTCGCCGTTGCCCTGACCGGCATCGTGGCGACCATGCCGTACATTGCACTGCAGCTGGTGGGCATCAAGGCCGTGCTGACGGTGCTCGGCGTGGGCAGCGCCGACAATTGGTTCCTCAACGACCTGCCGCTGATTGTGGCGTTTGTGGTGCTTGCCGCCTACACCTACACCTCAGGCCTGCGCGCCCCGGCCATGATCGCCGTCGTGAAGGACGTGCTGATTTACCTGGCCGTGATTGTGGCCATCATTTACCTGCCGCAGAAATTTGGCGGCTGGGAGCACATTTTTGGTGCGGCCCAGGACAAGATGACCACGGTCAACCCGGCCACCGGCAAGGTTCCGGGCCCGTTCATTCCGGGTGCCGACAGCTACGCTGCCTATGCCACGCTGGCGCTGGGCTCGGCCATGGCGTTGTTCATGTACCCGCATTCCATCACCGGGGTGCTGGCCACCAAGAGCCGAAACACCATCCGCAAGAACGCCGCGGTGCTGCCGCTGTACTCCCTGGTGCTGGGTTTTCTGGCACTTCTGGGCTTCATGGCCATCGCCGCGGGAACCAATCCGGTGGAGCTGGACGGCAAGACCATCAACCCGCAATTGGTGGTTCCGCAGTTGTTCCTTGACAACTTCCCGTCGTGGTTTGCCGGTGTTGCGCTGGCCGCCATTGCTGTGGGCGCCCTCGTGCCCGCGGCCATCATGTCCATTGCGGCCGCCAACATGTTCACCCGCAACATTTACAAGGAGTACGTCAGGAAGGACGCCACGCCGCGGCAGGAAGCAAAGGTGTCCAAGGTGACCTCGCTGGTGGTGAAATTTGGTGCGTTGATCTTCGTGATTGGCATGGATGCATCGACCGCCATCAACATGCAATTGTTGGGCGGCATCTGGATCCTGCAGACATTTCCGGCGATCGTAGCCGGGCTCTACACGCGCTGGCTCCACAGATGGGCGCTGCTGGCGGGCTGGGCGGTGGGCATCGGCTATGGCACCTGGGCCGCGTACAGCGTGGTCAACCCGGTGACCCACGCGCACTTTGGCGGTTCCATTGCCGCGATTCCCGGCACGAACACCAAGGTGTACATCGCCATCACGGCGTTTGTGCTCAACGCGGTGGTCGCCGTGGTGCTCACGTTGGTGTTTCGGGCCCTGAAGCTTCCGGACGGCAAGGACATCACCAAGGCCTCCGACTTCGGTGCCGACGAGGACGACCCCGAGGTCTCAACATTTGCCGCCAAGGGGGTGGACGGGACCGGGCCGGTTGTTTAGCCCGGCCCGGGCACCGCGTTTGGTGGGGGACGACGCGTGGCCAGCAGCCGCCGTCGTCCCCCACCGCAGCCCGCTCAGGCTGCTGCCCGCTTCAGGCACCAGCCCGCTCAGGCACCAGCCCGCTCAGGGCGGGGTGATGGCGCTACTTCGCGTCGACGAGTTCGGCAGCCCCGCCCTGTGCAGCTTCTGCAGTTTCGGCGGACTTCTGCCGGCGCGGGATGAGTGCGCCCAACACAATGGCTGCCAGCGCGGCGGAGATGGCGATGGCGAAAGTGGTGTGGAATCCCGCAAGGGTGGGCACGGTTGCCGGGCCGATCGACATGGTCATGTTCGCCAGGACCACACCCATCACGGCGGCCGAGGTGGAGGTTCCCACGGCACGCATCAGCGAGTTCAGGCCGTTGGCCGCTCCTGTTTCCTTGAGTGGGACGGCCCCCATGATCAGTGCCGGCATGGCGGCGTAGGCGAGGCCGATGCCGGCGCCAATGACCATGGCGGCGGCAATGACCTGCCACACGGCATCGGTCAGGAAGAACGCCAGAACATAGCCCGCACCAATGACGACGGCGCCGGCGAGCAACGTCACCTTGGGGCCGTAGCGGGCGGACAAGCGGGCCGAGACGGGCGAGAGCGCCATCATGACCAGGCCGCCCGGTGCCATTGCCAAACCGGCCTGCACCATTGACAGGCCAAGCCCGTAACCGGTGGCGGTCGGGGCCATCAGCAGCTGCGGGAACGCCAGGCTCATGGCGTACATGGCGAAGCCGACGGCGATGGAGGCCAAGTTCGTGAAGAGCACTTGGGGGCGGGCCGACACCCGCAGATCCACCAAGGGAGAGGAGCTGCGCAGCTCAAAGATTCCCCACAGGACCAGGATGACCGCGGATGCGGCAAACAATCCCACCGTCAGCAGGCTTCCCCAGCCCCAGTCCGCACCCTTGGTGATCGGCAGCAGCAAGGCGATCAGGCCGGCAGTCAAACCTGCTGCGCCCACGCCGTCGAACCTGGCCGGTGTGCGCAGCGGGGACTCAGGGAGCACGACAAGGACAAGCACCAGCGCAACGACAGCCAGTGCGGCGGAGGCCCAGAACAACGCGTGCCAGTCGGCGTTCTGCGCAATCAACGCCGAAACGGGGAGTCCGATGGCGCCGCCGACGCCCATGGTGGCGCTGATGGTGGCGACGGCGGAGCCAACCTTTTCGCGGGGAAGCTCGTCACGCAGAATGCTGATTCCCAGTGGAATCACACCCATGGCCAGTCCCTGCAGGATCCGTCCCACCAACATCAGGCCCATTGAACTCGTGAGTGCGCAGATGACCGAACCGGCAACGAGCAACCCGAGTGAAATAACCAGCACCCGCCGTTTGCCGAAGATGTCGCCCAGGCGGCCGGCAATGGGTGTGACAATTGCTCCGGCCAGCAACGTGGCCGTGATGATCCAGGAGGTGTTCGTCGCGGACGTGTGCAGCAGCGTCGGCAGCTGGGGGATCAGCGGGACCACGATGGTCTGCATGAGTGAGGCGACGATGCCCACGAAGGCCAGGACGGCGACGGCCGCGCCGGGTGAAGCGGTTCTCTGGCGGGATGTTGAACTGACTTGACTCACTGGGCTCCTGAACAATGGAAAATGATGCGTCGAAAGGCGCTTATGTATCGTACAACCAATTTGTGCCATACAAAGAATTTGCATGACACAAGCCTTTGCTAAGATTAAGCAGACACCAGCCCAAACCCAGGGGGACGCATGGCGGATTCCAACGATTCGGTGCAGCAGATGCAATACGAGCTCATGCTGTTGTCCCGGCATCAGCTCCGCCCCCACCCGGGAGAGGCACCCTTGATCGAGCGTTCGGCTTTTCTGTTGCTCAGCAGGCTTGAGCCGGTGGAACCGATGACGCTCAAGGAGCTGTCGCACGCCTTGCGCCTGGACAGCTCAACGGTGCACCGCCAGCTCGGGGCGCTGCTGCGGTCAGGACATGTTGAGTACGTCCGGGGGGCGGCCGGGGAGGTTGCCCGCCGGGTTGCTCCGACACGGGCCGGACTGGCGGCGCTAATCCAGACGCGGGCAAACAACGAAGCGGGCCTGCGCGGCGTGGTGGGGGACTGGCCCGAAGACACAAGGCGGCAATTCCTGGCTCTGTTGCGGAAATTCAACCAGGATGTCGAAACATTGGAAGACGCACCGTGGCCCCGGCGGGACTGCTTGGTGCCGGGACAGGAGACGCAGGACTGAACTTTCCGGTCAGCCGTCTGGTCAGCCGTCCGGGAAGTGAGCTTCCATGAAGGCGTCCCATTGGGATCCGATGGCCTCGAAGGTGGCCGACCCCAAGCCGTAGGTGCTGACGACGACTTGGGCCCCGGGATGTTCGCGGACCCCCTCGAGCGGTGCCTGGCGGGCCAGGATGAGCAGACCGTCGCCATGCTCGGCGTAGTCAGCCACGGTCAGGCCCAACTGGGTGTCACTGCGGTACCAAACCTTGCCGGCAAGGCTGGCGCCGAAGTTCAACGTGAGCTCGTAGGGCTCCCCGGGCTCGGGCAGCCAGCCGATGTCGATGCCCAGTGCATCCCACAGATTGGTGTGGGATGGGCTGGTTCCGTCAACAAAAATGGTGCGCCGGGGAGTCCTTGGGTGGCGTTCCAGGGCGAATCTGAGCTGCTGGAGAAAAATGGCCCAGCCCTCGGTGATGTCGGGGTCGAACCGGGCCAAATCGCCGGTGGCTGTCCCGCGGGTCAGGGTCAACAGCGTGCCGTCCGGGCGCGGTTCCAAGGTGAACACATCGCCCATTTCCAGCTCCAGGCGTAGATCTGCCGGACTTCTTCCTCCAGCCCCTCAATCTCCCAACCATGCCACTGCGCAATGCGGGCGGGTTCGCGGAGCATGTGCCACAACTGTTCGGCATCGGCGTTGACAAGGACGGAGAGCTGGGTGTTCACCATGGAACGTAATCTACGCCGGAACGGGGCATCGGGCTAGGGTGGCGCCCCTCCCGCCGGTCCGCTGTCGAAGGCACGACGGCGAGAAGGCGGGCTTGGGTGCCGACGGTGACCTCCCTCCGTCGTCCCTTCAGTGCGGGAGCGTTGCCGAAAAACCAGCCATTGCTGCGAGAGCGTTGCCGGGAAGGGGCGGGAAGTGCCGTGGAGGGCCGTGGAGGGCCGGGAAGGGGCGGGAAGTGCCGTGGAGGGCCGGGAAGGGCCGGGGAGGGCCGGGGAGGGACGGAAGGGGGCCGGGAGGACGCTGTGCGGCGCTACCGCCCCAAGCCTGCGAAGGAGATGGCCTGACGGATCAAGGCCCCGCGGCCGCCGACGAATTCCGCCTGCACGCCGGCGCTGAGGACCTCCTCCGGCGTCATCCACGTCAGCTCCAGGGCGTCCTGGCGGGGCTCGCATTCACCTGTCACGGGAATGACATAAACCATGGCCACGGCGTGCTGGCGCTCGTCGGTGAACCCGGTTTCCGAGGGTGAGGGCAGGTACTCGGCCACCGTGAACGGCACCGGGCTGACGGGCAGCTGCGGGAAGGCCAGCGGCCCCAGGTCCTTTTCAATGTGGCGGATCAACGCCGCACGGATGGTCTCGCGGTACAGCACCCGCCCGGAGACCAGGGTGCGCACCATGGAGCCTTCGTCGTCGGCCTGCAGCAGCAGCCCCACCTCGTTGACGTAGCCGAGGGAGTCAAGGCGCACCGGCACCGCCTCCACGTAAACCATGGGAAGCCGGTTGCGGGCCTCGTGCAGGTCCTCGTCGGAGAGCCAGCCGGGATAAGGATCAGGGGTGCGAACGCTCATATCTAAGTTCTACCCCATCCCCGCCCCGCGCGCCGCTTCCCGCCGGCAAATTGGTTCAGGGTTCGCTCTCGGCGTCGTTCCCCATTTCAAGTTCGACGACGTTCGCCGCACCTTTGTGGGTGGCCACGAAGCCGCCGTTCTTGGCGCTGAACAGGGCTCCTCCGCCCGGGTAATCCTGCTCGTGTCTGGCCCCAATGTCGGCCAGGACCTTGTTGGCCGCGGCCGGATCCGGCGTGTGCCAGATGGCGGTGACGGAACACGGGGATGCGGGATTTGGCAGGCTGAGGTCGGTGACGGGGTCGGCCAGGAAATTGAAGCCGTCGGGCGCGGTGACACGCGCGGTGCTGCCGTGACGGGAATCTGCCACCTCGGCGCGGGTGCCGTCCGCCAGTGTGCGGCGGACAAATATTTCATGGTCGCGCACCTCGAAGCCAAGGACTGTTGTTCCGTCCATGGGGCTGCCGGCTTCGGCCCGGTGCAGGCCGGCCTTGCCGTTGCCGGAGTCGAAGACGCGCCAGTCGCCGTGGTTTTCCACGCATTTGAGTCCTTGGACCTCCAACTGGGCGGCGCAGCCGTCAAGATCGGATGTGAAGTGGACGGGGCGGACGCGCAGCATGGTTCCTCCTGGTGGTGCGTAGCTTGGTTTCAATATTAGTGTTGAGCCATGGCTGAAATCCCGGAACTGCTGCTGCCGCACGCCGATGCCTGGCGGGAATGGCTCGTGGACAACCACACCGCCAGCCCCGGTGTGCGGCTGGTCCTGCACAAAAAGGGCGGCACCGTCACTGCGCTGGACTACGCCGCCGCCCTGGATGAGGCGTTGTGCTTTGGCTGGATCGACGGGGTGGTTGGCAAGCGCGATGCCGAATCCTTTGTCCGCCGCTTCACCCCGCGCACGAAGGCGAGCAGATGGTCCCAAATCAATGTGGCTCACTTCGAGCGGCTGAGTCTGGACGGGCGCATGACGCCGGCGGGGATCGCAGTCGCGGATGCGGCCAAGGCGGACGGCCGGTGGGAAGCGGCCTACGCCGGCCAGGCCAGTGCCGAAGTGCCGCCGGATTTCCTGGCCGCAATTGCCGCCAATCCGCGTGCGCAAGCCATGTTCGATGTCCTGACCGCCACGAACCGCTATGCCTTCCTGCACCGCATCGCGAATGTGAAAACAGCTGCGGGAAGGGATTCGAACATTGCCCGCTTCGTCGCCATGTTGGAATCGGGCGAAACCCCCTACCCGCAAAAGCGCAGGCCATAGCAGGACTGGTGACGTGCGGCCGCGCCGGCCGGCAGCTGCTTCCGGCCGGGCGCCGTCGCGCTTGTCAATGATGCCTTCCAGGATGGAGCCCTACAGTGAGGCGGCCGCCGACAGCACGGTCCAGCGCTGCACGGCGGCGGAGAGTTGCGCGGGGGCTTGCCCGGCAAGCCGGGCCGCCGTTTCCTTGACCATGGTCGACGCCGTGGCCCGGCTGTGCGCCGGCAGCCTTTCGTCTTGCGCGGCGAGGGCCAGGTAGCGGCAGAGAATGCCGGTGAAGAGGCCGCCGTCGCCGCCCGGTTCAAGGCGCAGACCGAGGCCCGGCGTATGCAGGTGGCTGCTGACGGCGTCGATCAGGGCGCCGGCGTCGGCGAGGTCCTGCGGCCGGCCGAGCGCCAGGAGCGCGGCAAGAATGGGCCCCTGGTTGTACGTGTAGATGGTGCGTTCAACGTCGCGGCCGGTGGCGGACGGGTGGATGCCGTCGAGGTAGAGGCCGGGTTGCGGGTCGAAGAGTTCGGTGCGCAACCAGCCGGCGATGGCCCGGGCGGCCTCCGGATCGCCGTTGCGCGCAAAGTGCAGGGCTGCCGGGCCGTTGGCAGGGGTGTTCTTGAAGTCGCGCTTGCGGGACCAATAAATGCCACCGCCCAGCACTGAATCGTGGGCGCCGTGCAGCTGCCTGGTCAGCGATCGGACGGCGCACAGGGCCAGCCGCGAGGGGCGGGCCTCCAGCCGCACCGAGAGCGTGTTGAGCCTGCTGGCTGCGAGCGCGAGCCACGCCATGTCGTCGTAGTAGTAGTTGGGGAAGATGCCAAAGTTGCGGATCATGATGCCCCGGAGCAGCTGCCGGGCGCGGCGCAGTTCCCCGCGTGCGACGATCCTCCCGCCCTGTGACAGTGCCAGGAAGCCTGCGTCAATGATGGAGTCGAGGTAGTGCGACTGCCACCAGTAGTGCCATTCGGACCATGGCCGTTGCCGCGTGTCTGATCGCTGCCTGCGGCGGGCAGCCGGGGGCGGCCCGGGAGCGTCTGTTGGGTCGGTTGCGTCTGCCTGCAGGCTGCCGATCCAGGTTCCGGGCAGGCCCATCAGCCGGTGGCCGAAGCGGGCGTTCACGTCCGCAGCCGCCTCTGCGGCGAGCGCGGTCCAGCTGCCGGCCGGGTTCGTCGATCCGGCGTGTGCGTCGAAGGCTGTCATGGCATCAAGCGTACTGTCCCCGACCCGCCCATGGCCGGGCCATCGCCCCGGCCGACAGCAATCCGGCGCGAACCCACCTGCCCCGAATTTTGGTTAGTATGCATTAACGCAACTTATTCCGCCCGGCCGCCGGGCCGAGTCACCTCAACGAGGAGGAACCATGGAAATTTCCAACAATGGAACTGTCGCACTCATCACCGGAGGCGCCTCCGGGTTGGGCGCCGCAACGGCGCGGCGCCTGCATGCGGCAGGCGCCGCCGTCGTGCTTGTTGATCTGCCCAATTCCAGCGGAGCCGACCTGGCCGCGGAACTGGGACAGCGGGCGGTGTTTGCCCCGGCAGACGTCACGAACGAGGACCAGGTGCGGGCCGCCATCGAGGCGGCCGCCGGCTTGGGGACGCTGCGGATCGTCGTCAACTGTGCCGGTGTTGCCACCCCGGGCAAGGTGCTGGGCCGTGCCGGGGTGCTGCCGCTGGAGCAGTTCAGCCGCGTGGTCCAGATCAACCTCGTTGGCACCTTCAATGTGGTGCGGCTGTGCGCCGAGGCAATGGCCGCCGCCGAACCGCTCGCGGGGGAGTTTGGCCCGGAGCGGGGCCTCATTGTGAACACAGCTTCCGTGGCCGCGTTCGACGGGCAGATTGGCCAGCCGGCCTATGCCGCATCCAAGGGCGCCGTGGCCGCCATGACCCTGCCGCTGGCGCGCGAGCTGGCCCGGTCGCTGATCCGCGTCATGACGATCGCACCCGGCATTTTTGAGACACCGATGCTGGCGGGACTGCCGCAGGCCGCGCAGGATTCGCTGGGCCAACAGGTCCCGCACCCGTCGCGCCTGGGCAAGCCGGCTGAATATGCCGCACTCGTGGAACACCTGGCCGCGAACGCCATGCTCAACGGCGAGACCATCCGACTTGACGGCGCCATCCGGATGGCGCCGAGGTGACAGCTGTGCCCGGCCCGCTGCCCGCCGCCGACTTCTACGATTTTGAGGCGCTGCTGAGCGACGCGGAGTCATCGAAGCTGGCGCAGCTGCGCGATTTTCTGGCCGCGAACGTGGCCCCGTACGCCGTCGGCTGGTGGAACGATGCCGAATTCCCGGCACACATCCTGCCCAAGATCGCCGCGCTGGAACTCGCCGCCCCCGACCGTCGCCAGTACAGCCACCTGTTTACCGGGCTGGTCGTGGCGGAGATGACCCGCGTCGACACCTCGCTGGCCACGTTCTTCCTGGTCCACCACGACCTCTTCGTCCAGGCGCTCATCGATTTCGGCTCGGACGAGCAGAAGCTGCGGCTGCTCCCCGATGCCCTGTCGCTGCGCACCACCGGCGCCTTTGCCCTGACCGAGCCCGACCACGGCAGCGACGTTGCCGGCGGCATGGCCACCACCGCCCGCCGCGTGACGGACGACGGCGGGACCCACTGGGTGCTCAACGGCGCCAAGCGTTGGATTGGCAACGGGACGTTCTGCGACCGCATGCTGCTGTGGGCAAGGGATGCCGGCACGGGGCAGGTGCGCGGCTTCTTCCTTGATGCTTCGCTGCCAGGGATGGTGCGGACGAAGATTGAGAACAAGATTGCCTTGCGCACCGTTCAAAATGCGCACATCACCCTGACGGATGTGCGCGTTCCGGAGACCGATCGGATTGCGTCGGTGAATTCCTTTGAGGACACCAACAAGCTGCTGCTGGGATCGCGCATCTCGGTGGCCTGGCAGGCGGTGGGCCAGCAGTTGGCCGCCTTCGACATTGCCCGCGCCTACGCCGTGGAACGCCAGCAATTTGGTCGGCCCCTTGCGGCATTCCAGCTGATCCAGTCGCAGCTGGTGACCATGCTGGGCAACACCACGGCCTCACTGGCCATGATGGTGCGCATTGCGGGTTTGCAGGATTCTTCCGCGGCGGGTGCGTCCATGGCACAGGTTGCGTTGGCGAAGGCGCACACCACGGCTGCCATGCGTGAAACTGTCGGTCTTGGCCGCTCGATATTGGGCGGCAACGGCATTGTCAGCGACTACGGCATGGCCAAGATCTTTGCCGACGCCGAGGCGATCTACACCTACGAGGGATCGCATGAGATCAACACGCTCATCGCCGGCCGTGCCATCACAGGGGTGTCGGCCATCGTCTAGCCCGCCCCTAGCCCGCCAAAGGAATTCGAGTTTGCAGTTGTTGGACCGAAAACGCCTAAATTTGATGAAATCGGTCCAACAACTGCAAACTCGATCCGGGAGGGGGCGGTTACTTGCGGGGGTCGCGCTCGCCGGCCTCAATCGACACGGGCAGGGTGTTGCCGGTGGCCGGTGCCGGGCATGTGCCGTAGTCGGAGAACGCACTGGGGTAGTTGATGGACCTGTTGAAGTCGACCACCACGGTGCCGTCCGGGCGTGGCTTGGTGAGCTCCAGCTTGCGCCAAGGGGCCGTGGAGACCTCATTGCTGGCGTCGTGAAAGGCAACCACCAGTGAGCCAAGTCCGCCCTCTTCCGCGGCCAGGCTGAAACGGCTGCCGCCCAGTTCAAAGGACACCTCGCCCACCAGCACTGCCCCGCCCGGAACCTCGGGGTTGGCGGTCTCGATGATTTCAGTCCGGGGCTCGGCATAGCGGGTGAACGTGCCTGTCACGGCAAGATCCGGGTTGTAGTTGAACACCGGAACGGCCGTGAAATTTACCAGGGCAGGGGCCTGCGAGTCGCGGGTGCGCACCATGTAGCGGTTGGCCCGAACGCCCAGTTCCACAACGACTGTGCCGGCAGCAACCCACATCAAGGACTCTTCGTCAGCCAACGACGCCGTGATGGTTCCAATCACCGGTTCTCCGCTTTCCACCAGCGTCAGGCGGTCGTCGGCGCCTGCGGTGAGTGTCGCCGTCGTGCCTTCAAAGCTCCACAATCCGGGGACGCCGGACAGCTGGAAAGGAACTGGTGACAGCCACTGGAGGGAGGTGAGTGTGAGCCAGCCGTGGGGCTCGGCCAGGGAAGTGTTGCGGCCGGTGCGGAAGCGTTCCCACCGCTGGGTCAGGCGGTCGAGTTCGGCGGTGTTGATGGTCATGGTGCTCCTTTGGATGCGTTGCTGATCCACTGTAGGCACAACGGATGCGGGTGGGGGCGTATTCCAACGGAGCGCATTCCAACGGCACACGGCCGTGCATGGTGGAAGAATGGGGCCATGGCAACAAACACGACAAACTCAACGACCGCATCCAATGCAGAGTTGAACAAGGACATGACCCGCTTCCCGCTGGGAACCGCCGCCGCGCTGGACGCCGAACGCACGGAACTGACATTCACCCGGCACTATTCAGCGGCCCCGGAGGCGGTGTGGACCATGCTCACCGATCCGGCCAAGACCCAGATGTGGTGGGCCAAAATTCGGGGGCAGGCCCGGGCGGGTTCCTCCTTCGACCTAAAGTGGCTCAACGTCAAGGACGAAGGCCACGGCATTGAGACCGACTGGTGGTACGGACGCGTCATCGAGGCGGACGAACCCCGAATTCTCGAGATCTCCAATGCAATGCACGGCCGGATCCGCATGGAACTGACGCCCACGGAGCGCGGCACGCAGCTGGTGTTCAGCAACGCGGTGGCCGTGCCGCCCGAGGTGGTGCTGATGTCGCTGGCCGGCTGGCACGTCCACCTTGACCACCTGCAGGAAGCGCTGGAGGGAAAAAGCGTGGACTGGCAGCACTGGTGGGACGATTTTTACCCGTGCTGGGAGCAAATTCACGCCCAATACGGCGCTGCCTGACTCCGTCACCATTTGAGACGGATTGGCCCCGCTGGATGATCGGCACGTAGGATCCAAACGGCCCTGACTTGGGCCCCACCGTATTCAACGCCGCATACGAGCATCCAGATTCACAGACCGTAAGGACACTGACTCATGAGCTCAGACTTGCAAGCAAATCCGCAGGGCACCCCGCAGGACCCGGAGCAGGACACCGACCTGCGCCGCGATGTGCGCCGCGTCAGCACCTTGCTGGGCGAGTCGCTCGTCCGCCAGCACGGGCCCGAGCTGCTGGCCATGGTCGAGCAGGTCCGCCTGCTGACCAAGGAATCCAAGGAAGCCGCCCGCGGTGAGACCGGCACGGGCCCCTGGAGCGCGAACGACGTCGCAGAGCAGGTCCGCGAGGTCCTCTCCTCCCTGCCACTTGAGCAGGCAACCGACCTGGTCCGCGCCTTTGCGTTTTACTTCCACCTGGCCAACGCCGCCGAGCAGGTGCACCGTGTCCGCAGCCTGCGCTCGCGACCCGAGAAGGACGGCTGGCTGGCCAAGGCCGTCACCGAGATCGCCGACAAGGCCGGCGCCGAGGCGCTGCAAAAGGTCGTCAACGAGCTCGACGTGCGCCCCATCTTCACCGCCCACCCCACCGAGGCGTCGCGTCGTTCGGTGCTGGACAAGATCCGCAAACTTTCCGACATCCTGGCCACCCCGTCCGACGAGGGCAGCACCGCCCGCGCCCGCCAGAACCGCAAACTTGCCGAGATCATCGACCAGATGTGGCAGACAGACGAGCTGCGCAAGGTCCGTCCCACCCCCATGGATGAAGCCCGCAACGCCATTTACTACCTCCGCAACATCCTCACCGATGCCATGCCGGAAGTCCTGACGGAACTGAGCGAGCTGCTCGGCGAGCACGGTGTTTCACTGCCTGCCGATGCCGCCCCGCTGCGCTTTGGTTCCTGGATCGGTGGCGACCGAGACGGCAACCCCAACGTCACCCCCGAGGTGACCCGCGACGTGCTGGTCCTGCAGAATCAGAACGCCGTGAAAATCTCGCTGGTGCTCATCGATGAGCTGCTGACAGTTCTCTCGAACTCCAGCGCCCTGTACGGTGCGGATTCGTCGTTGACTGAGTCCATCGCCGCCGATCTGGAGAAGCTGCCCCACATTGATCCGCGGGTCCTTGAGCTCAACGCCGACGAGCCGTACCGGCTGAAGCTGACCTGCGTCAAGGCGAAGCTGATCAACACCCAAAAGCGGGTGGCTGCCGACGCGTACCATGAGCCGGGCCGCGACTACAGCGCCACCTCCGAACTCATTGCGGATCTGGAACTGCTCGAATCATCGCTGCGCAACAACTCCGCAGCCCTGGTGGCGGACGGTGCGCTCGCCTCGGTGCGCCGGGCCATTTCCTCCTTTGGCCTGCACCTTGCCACCCTGGACATCCGCGAGCACGCCGACTACCACCACGACGCCGTCGGCCAGCTGGTTGACCGGGTTGGCGAGCTGGAAAAGCCGTATGCGGAGCTCGACCGTGCCGAGCGCATGGCGGTGCTCAGCACCGAACTGGCCAGCCAGCGTCCCCTCTCGGGCCACCCGATCAAGCTCGACGGCGCCGCGAACGGCACGTACGACGTCTTCCGTGTGGTGCGCCGTGCCTTGCGCACCTACGGCCCCGACGTCATCGAAACGTACATCATCTCCATGACCCGCGGCGCCGACGACGTCCTGGCCCCCGCAGTGCTGGCCCGCGAGGCCGGCCTCCTCCAGCTCACCGGGTCGGAACGGTATGCCAAGATCGGCTTCGCCCCGCTGCTGGAAACCGTTGACGAACTGCGTGCGTCAGCGGAAATCGTCGACCAGCTGCTCTCCGACCCGGCCTACCGCGAAGTGGTCCGCCTGCGCGGCAACGTACAGGAAATCATGCTCGGCTACTCGGACTCCAACAAGGAATCCGGCGTGCTGACCAGCCAGTGGGAGATCCACAAAACCCAGCGCAAGCTCCGCGACGTGGCCGTGAAGCACGGCGTCAATGTGCGCATGTTCCACGGCCGCGGCGGCTCCGTGGGTCGCGGTGGCGGACCCACCTACGACGCCATCATGGCCCAGCCCAACGGCGTCCTTGAAGGCGCCATCAAGTTCACCGAACAAGGTGAGGTCATCTCCGACAAGTACTCCCTGCCCGAACTGGCCCGGGAAAACCTTGAACTGTCGCTGGCCGCCGTCATGCAGGGTTCGGCACTGCACCAGGCCCCGCGCCACTCGGACGACGACCTCGGCCGCTTTGGCTCGATCATGGAAGTCATGTCAGACGCCGCTTTTGGCAGCTACCGGACCTTGATCGACGACGACGACCTGCCGGCCTACTTCCTCGCCTCCACACCGGTGGAACAGCTGGGCAGCCTGAACATTGGTTCCCGGCCGTCAAAGCGCCCGGACTCCGGATCGGGCCTTGGCGGCCTGCGCGCCATCCCGTGGGTGTTCGGCTGGACCCAGTCACGCCAGATCGTGCCGGGCTGGTTCGGGGTTGGATCCGGGCTCAAGGCTGCCCGCGAGGCGGGCCACGGCGCCGAATTGCAGGAGATGCTGGCGCACTGGCACTTCTTCTCCTCCACCATCTCCAACGTGGAAATGACGCTGGCCAAAACGGACATGGCCATCGCCGCGCACTACGTGGCCACCCTGGTTCCCGAACCACTGCACCACCTGTTCGCCACAATCCGCGCCGAATATGACCTCACGGTGGCGGAAATCCAGCTGCTGACAGGCGAGACGGAGCTGCTGGACAACCAGCCCCTGCTCAAGCGCTCACTGAACGTCCGCGACCAGTACCTTGACCCGATCTCCTACCTGCAGGTTGAGCTGCTGCGCCGCGTCCGCGAGGCAGACATCACCAAGGCGGATGTGGATGAGCGGCTGCAGCGGGCCATGCTCATCACCATCAACGGCGTGGCCGCCGGCCTGCGGAACACGGGGTAGTCCCCCTCCTGAAAAATGCCGCCGTTCCCGCATTTTGCCGCAGGTGGACCTGCGGCATTATGCGGGAACGGCGGCATTTTTGCGTGGCGGGCGATTAACTTAGGCTGGTGCAATGCCATCCTTCCGCGCCACCATCCAAATTACCGGCCTGCGACCCGGCCACGCCCCCGAAGAAGTCATGGACATGGCCGTTGCCACAGTGGGGTCCGCCCACGTGGTTGAGGCCAACCAGCTGGACATTGTGGCCGGCACGCCGCGCATCACGGTCCGCTTCATGGTCGAGGCCAGCGAGCACGACGCCGAGAACCAGTTTGCGCGCAACGCCGCCGTCTCGATGGCCCACGGAATCAACGAAGTGGCCACCACGGGTGCGCTGCGCACCTACCGCCGCTCCGCCGGAAAATGGCTCACGCTCTAGGCGGCGGTCTTTTGTCACCGCCACTGGCCAAATCTTGATGTGATGTAGTTCACGCCATGTTGACCGTGACGAACCTACCGGTCAGTACGCCTTATCTGTGTAGGCGCCAAACAGGTGCCGAGCTGGAAAAGTATCTACACGAATAACTTCGGGAGTGATTATTTTGACTACTCAGCCTCAGATCAAGAACCAGGGCACCCCCAACAACGCACCGGCAAAGCAGACGGTGACCAGCCGAGGCACCACCACCGTGGCAGACGGCGTTGTTGCCAAGGTCGCCGGCATCGCAGCTCAGGACATCCCGGGCGTTTACGCCCTGGGCGGCGGAGCGGCACGTGCACTGGGAAGCATCCGCGAAGCCGTGGGACAAAAGGACCTTACCCAGGGGGTCAGCGTTGAAGTCGGCCAGACCCAGGTGGCCGTGGACGTGACGCTCGTGGTGGAATACCCGCATCCCCTCCAGAAGGTGGCCGATGATGTCCGCGACGCCATCTACGCGGCCGTCGAAGATGTCGTGGGCATGGAAGTGACCGAGGTCAACGTCTCCATCACCGATATCCACATCGCTTCTGACGACGCGGACGAGAAGTCCGCAGCAACCCAGCGGAACGATGACCAGGGTGGCCAGCGCGAAGCCCGCGTTTCATGAGTGCGACCATGGCGGGAACGGCTGTAGCGGCAACGCTGGCCATCTCGGCCCTGGCATTCGGCTTCTGGGGCATGCTCCTGGTAGCCCTGTTTATGGCGGTGGGTGCAGTGGTGGGGCGAAGCATTGACGGCAGGCTTGATCTGCGCGGTGTCTTCGATGCCCTTCGCGGCAAGCGCACCTCGTCATGAGCGCTGGCACGCTGGGGTTTGAACAGGAAGCCAAACTGCAAAACCACTCAACTGCGCGTGCCGGATACACCAGCATTTCCTCCGGCACCATGGACCAGCTGGTCGCGGTCATCGCTGCCGAAGCGTTCAACGTTCCGCTCCGGGATGTCCGGGCCGGGATCAACGACGAGCAGGGGCAAGTTAGCGTCTCGCTCGCCGTCCCCGTGGCCTTGACAATCATGGCGGAACTTCCGAGCAAAAACATTCGGATGGACAATGCCGGCACCTTGTTTGAGCGTGCGGCCGCAGCCAAGACGGTGGTGACACAGCGGCTCCAAGAACTCGCAGGAACAACCGTGCACCGTGTGGATGTCCGTTTCACCGGCATCCATGACGGGAAACTATCAACCGCAGGGAGGGTCCAATGAGAAGTGTGCAGGCAACAGATCCGCAGCTGATCAAAAGGCTGAACCTGCGGGAAATACGCTCCAGCCGAGCGGCTTTGTCGATCGTGTGCGCCTCGGTGCTGCTGGTTGCCATCGTTTGGCTCGGCGTTGAACTGGTGTTGTCAGTGACGGGAAATTCAGCTTTGTTGATATCCCCCGCAGATTTGGCCGGCAGAACAGCCTCGCTGGGCACGGCCACGATCCCTTGGGTTCTCATCGGTGCTGGTGCAGTGGCGTCAATCGTGGGGCTCGCGCTCCTTGCCGCCGCGATCCTGCCCGGCACCAAACCGCGGCACATTCTCGAAAACTCACGCTCCGCCGTCGTGATTGACAGTGAAGTTTTGGCGTCAGCCATTTCTCGGGCAGCTCGTACTGCAGCCAGGCTGGCCCCTGAACAAGTGGCCAGCAGGGTAAGCCGCAAGCGCGTTGACGTGACAGTCCGCCCCGGAGTGGGCAGGAGTGTGGACGCCCAAGCCATTCGGGAGGCAGTCGAGCAGGACATGAGCGGTTACCGGCTCCGCAAGCCGCTGACCATTGCGCTCTCCACCGGAACACATGGGGAGGTGGGCGCATGAACGGCACCAATCGCAGTCTGAACCGGGCAACGTTGGGGGTGCTCGGTCTGGTAATTGCCGCGGCAGGGGCCATGGCAATACTTGCCGGGTCCAGCAGGGGATTCGCCCAAAGCTGGACTGCGACCGGCACCTCGGTCTGGGCCGACATCCAGAAACGGCTGGATGCTGCCCGGATTCCAGGAACTGACACCAGCTGGTGGACGGCCGCCGTGTTCGCGCTCCTTGCCCTGCTGGCGGTGCTGGTGGTTTGTTGGATTGCTTCCCAAGGCACCGGCCGGAGCAACCATTTGGCCCGGCGGGAAGAAAAAGCCGGAAATACCACTGTGGATACGGCGGTGGCGGCGCAGGCCATCAAGGCTGCACTGGCCGGCAACACCCAAGTTCTCTCGACCTCGGTGCAGTCTTGGGAAACCAAGGGCGCCGATGAGGGGCTCGGGCTGAAAATCAGTGTCCAAGTACGGAAAGGCGCCTCGCCCGCCGAGGTGAGCGCCGCCGTCGAACATCTCGTGGCGGGCCTGGATCAACTCCTGGGCAGCCAACTTCCCGTGTTGGTCCGCATCAAGGCCGGAACACGCACTAAATTTGCCCACACAGAACGTGTGGCTTGAACATCAACTCGTGAACATCAACCATAGGAGTGCACCGTGGGACTGACAGACAAAATCAGCAATGCCGCCGAAAAGGGCCTCGGCTCCGCAAAGGAGACCGCCGGCAAGCTGCTGGACAAACCAGGGCTTGAGCAGGAGGGCAGCACCGATCAGGCAGCCGCTTCAGCCAAGCAGGCCGTCGAAAAAGTCAAGGACGCCGGCAAGGACATCAAAAACGGCTTCACCAACTAAGTAAAAACACAACAAAAGGAGGAAACCAGTGGGTTTCTTTGGATTTATTCTTCTCGGCTTGATCGTCGGAGTCATCGTTAAGGCCATCATGCCCGGCAAGGTTGGTGGCGGCTGGGTTACCAGCATCATCTTGGGCATTGTGGGTGCCATTGTTGGTGGGTGGCTTGGTTCGCTCATCTTCAACACCGATCTTGGCTCATTCTTCAACATCAAGACCTGGCTCTTGTCCATTGGTGGTGGCCTGGTGGTTGCCGCAGCTTACGGTGCCATCCGCGGCCGCAAGTAACGTGAACACCCCGGCCGGCAGGCCCTTACAGCCTGCCGGCCATTGGTGCGAATAGGCTCAGCGCCATGTACCCAGATGGCCTTGAAACGAAAGGGCGCAAGCCGGTGAAACAACTGCAAGACCTGCCAGACAAGCTCGCCGACGCCCCCGATCAAATGTTGGCTGAACGGGCAGCCGACGGCGATGTTGCCGCCTTTGAAACGCTGGCCCGCCGGTACGGGCCGCTCATGCGCGCCTACGCACGGCGGCTGGCGCGTTCCTTTGACGAGGCCGACGACGTGGTCCAGGAAGCGCTGGTCACGGCGTGGAAGGACATCGGCGCGCTGCAGGACGGGGCCGCTGTGAAGGCCTGGCTGATGCGAATAGTCGCACACCGTGCGGTTGATGCCGGCCGGCGCCGCAAAACCCACGACAACCTTGATGACCAGGCCGAGACTGCCGACCGGAAACCTACCCCGGAGCAGGCGGCGGTCGCCGGGTCGGCACGGCTGGCTTTGAACCAGGCACTGGCGCGTCTGCCCGAGGAACAGCGAAGATGCTGGGTCCTGAAGGAATTCGGCGGTCAGTCCTATGACGAGATCGCCGAGGCGCTGGGCATCAGCGCCGCCAGCGTGCGCGGCCGGTTGGCCAGGGCACGAACCACGCTTGTGAAGGAAATGGAGGAATGGCGATGAACCCCACGCAAGATTGCGGCCGGCGCATCGAAGACCTCAGCGACTATCTCGACACCGGTGTCTCTGCCGATGCCGGGCACATTGATCACTGCCCGCAGTGCCAAGCCAGGCTTGCCGGGCTGCGCAGCCTGAGCGCCGCGGCACTGGACCTAATGGCCGACGACGTCGATTCCGCAGGTGCCGACGGCGCCGGCTGGTTGGATGGCATGCTGGCAAACCTGCGGATGGAAACCCGCGCCGGACGCGCCATTCCACTCAGCGGCGGCCCGCTGGACGAGCTGACCGAGACCGAGGGGGCCGTCATCGCCATGGTTCGATCCGTTGGTGACTCACTCGGTGGAGCGTTGATTGGCCGTTGCCGTCTCGAGGGCGACGTCACCGTTGCCGGCGCGCCCGTGGAAGTGCACATCAACGTCTCGGCACAGTACGGGTATCCGCTGCCCTCGCTGGCACAGGAATTGCGGGACGCGGTGTTTGCCAAGCTGCAGGCACACACCGAACTGAACGCGGTGGCAGTGCACGTGGCGTTTACCGACATTCGGCCGCCGCTGGAAGACATGGGTGGCATGATTGACTCCGACGTGACGGGAGAGGAACGGCCATGAGCCTTGAAAATCAGATTCGCGAGTCGGTTCTTGGGCTGGACGGGGTCGGCACCGTGTATTCGGCAGATCCGTTGTGGCTGACCACGATGAAGGTGCTGGGTGCCTTGGTGGGTTCCGGCGATTCCGCGGGCGCTGTGCCGTTCGTGGTGTGTGTCGAAGACGAGATGGACGGCCGTTCCTTGATGACCGTCAAGGTGCGCATTGGTGCCGATGGTTCGGTGCCTGCACCGGTCCTGGCCCGATCCGTTGCAGCCGAGATTCGTGCATTTGTCTCGGGGCAGCGCCCCGGGACGGACGTCAAGGCGGTTGTGGAGATCGCTGCCATCGGCGCTTAAGGGCCCACTGGTCGAGTTGGTCCCCGCTGGCCGAGATCTACTGGTGGTTCGGGAACTCGGCCAGCTCCAGATTTGAGGAGTACTTCACGGGCTCGCGGCTCAGCGGGTCCGTAAAGGAAATGCTGTGGGCCAGCAGCTGGAGAGGCTTTGTGTAATCGTCCGGCGCCTGTTCATGCAGCACGGGATAGAACGGGTCATTCAGGATTCCGATGCCCTGCGAGGAGAGGTGCACGCGCAATTGATGCGTCTTGCCGGTGTGCGGTTGCAAGTCATACAGCCCCAGCGTCTGCCCCGACCCGGCGTCAAACCGGGTGTCCATCAGCTCAACGCGCGTCTCGGCGTTGGGCTCACCCTCGATTTCCTGCGCCAACAAATAGGTGCGGGACTTGATCATGCGGCTGCGGACCACCAGCGGGAATTCCAGGTCATCACGCACGGGCGCCACGGCCCGGTACGTTTTCTCGATGCGCCGTTTTTCAAAGAGCAGCTGGTACTTCCCGCGGGTCTCCGGGCTGGCCGAAAACAGCAGCACGCCGGCCGTCATGCGGTCCAAACGGTGGATCGGGACGAGATCCGGCAGGTCAAGAAGCACCCGCAGGCGAACGAGGGCAGATTCCTGCACATACATTCCGCCGGGGGTGGTGGGCAGGAAGTGCGGCTTGTCCACAACAACCAAGTTCTCATCCTGATGAAGGATGGAGATTTCCACGGGCAGACGATTTTCCACTGGCAGCTCGCGATAGTACCAAATGAATATGTGTTCGTTCAACGGTGTGGTGGGTGTGACGATTTCCCCGTCCAGCGCCCGGACCTCGCCGCGTGCAAACCGGTCGACGATTCCGGCCGGGTCAACGTGGCCGAATTTCTCCAACACAAACTCCATGGCCGTGGCCCAGGGACCCTCGTCGGGGATTCGCACGCGGGTCGCATTGACGCCATTGCGCACGGGAAGGGGAGATTTCATCACCTCTCAAGGGTACCGACGGTTCCCTGCCGGGGCAGACCAGGGCCAAATGCAGGAAAACGATCAGAGCTGATGGGTCCCGACCCCGGCAAGCCAGACGCGATGACACCTATGATGGCGGAGCGTCTGCAACAACGCACAATGGGGCTGCACCCGTTGGTGGTTTAAGTAGCGCTGGGTTAAGCTAACTTGGGCGAATTTGCCCGGCGCGGAGCACCTCCTTGCGCGGAACATCACCCCGTTCCAAAACCACCCGCCGTCGTGTTTAAGGAACTGCATGCACCCGCCTATTTCAGGCCAATCCACCTTGAAAAAACGACTCGGAGCAGTCGCCGCGGTCCTTGCAGCGTTGACCCTTGGCGGTCTCGGCGTTGCCCCGGCCACCGCGGCTCCGGACTCAAGCCCCAAGCTTCCGGTTTCGGACTCCGTCAAGGCTGGAGCTGACATTGGCTTCCACGATGTGACCCGCGACGGTTCCGTACGCGAGATCCGCAATGACCTCGAGGGTGAACTGTCCGGCATGGTTGAGTTGGCGCAGGCCTCCACCGTGAACCCCACGGACAATGCCGCAGCGGAACTGCCGGTTACGGTTGCTGACCGCGACGCGCTGCTCATCTTTACACCTTCAAGTGAGGTCCAGTCGCTCGACGTTGAAGTCAGCGTCGGAGGCAAGCCACTCGGCACGCTCGCCCTCAACGGACCGAAGAACCTGCCGGCCTCCGACCAGAACTACAGCCGCGGCTCGGTCGCCTATTCGCTGCGTGCCTGGTCGGTGGAGCTGCCCGCTGAATGGGTCAAGCCCGGCCTGACCTTGTCCTTCACCAACCACGACGGCGCCGGCGGCACTATCTCGGCGATCGACGTCGCTGCCCCCACCGAACTGGTCATCAACAACATCCGGTTGGGCATGATCACCGATGCTCCGGTCAGCGATTCGCAGCGCTTCATCACTGACCCCGCCAACGGTGCCAGCGACTACTTCCAGACCGTGCCGATCTCCAAGCTCACCGTGGCACAGTACGAGACCGTCGAACTGGACAAGGTCATCGTGGGCAACGGCGACATCTATACCCCCGAATCACCCGACCCCTCCGTCGGCAGCGTCTATGCCGGCAAGATGCGGGAGGACGTGGGCAAGGCCCAGGTTTCCACAGGCATCAACCTGGCGACATTCGGCATCACCAGCTCCGCGATGAGCCAGAAGCAGCCGGGGACAACGAACCAGCGGGTCATCCACCACTCCGCAGGCCTCTACTCCACCGGCAGGCACAAGCACGGTCTCTCGGGCGGCAACGGGATGGCCACGCTGTACGACTCGGTGGGCAATGAACTCAGCCACGAGCTCGGACACTCCTACGGCATCGGCCACTTCCCGGGCCGCGATGCCAACGCCACCGGCGACGACGTCATCCGCAACGCCTCGCACCACGCCGACTCCGGCTGGGGCTACAACGCCTACCGCCACCTGATGCGCGCCAACCTGGACACGGGCGATCTCAAGGAGGCCAAGAATCTCAACGGCGACCTGTTCACCGAGACCCTCGCCGGAAAGTACAACTACAACACCGACGCCATGGCCGGCGGCTGGGACGCGAGCCCCGTCTCCGACTACACACTCCACACCGGCTACACGCTCAAGCGGATCCAAGAGAATCTCACCACGCTGGTGGCGGACGTCTCCTACCCCAGCGGCTACCGGGACTGGGACGCGAAGGCCGGCAGTTGGGTCGATGCCAAGGAACTTGACCCGGATTTGGACCTGCCCAAACCCGTCACGGTGGGTGGCTCGGTCTTCACGATTCTGGGCGGCTACAACCCCGCCAACACCGCACAGACGCTGGTCTACCCGGCATTCCGATCCAACTACGGAGTGACCTTCGACTTGCCGCAGGCCGACACGGTGTCGGTCTCTGCCGACCGCGCCTGCTGGCTTGAGGTCGCCTACGACGGCAAGGCCACCGAGCACATCGAGCTTGACGCGGACGACGGCGTGAAACAGCTCAACGTCAACCTCGCCGAGGACTCCAACCCCACCTCGGCGCAGGTCTCCTGCCGGCAGAACGGCACCACCACGGCCCTGGGCAACAAGATCGCCATCAGCACGGACCTGGAACCGATGGCAGATGCAGTTGTCGTGGGCCAGGAGGCTGGGTACGAGACGCTGCGCGTCCAGGAGCTCTCCGCCCTCGAACCAACTCTCGAGGCGCTTGCCGACGTGCCGGCCCCCATGCTGGGGTCCTCCGACATGACTGTTCTGCGCGGCTGGTCCGATGACCTCTCAGTCCTTGGTGCAGACGCCCGCAGGGTCGCCGACCGTGTGCTGGAGCTCGCCGATGACGCGCGGGACGTGGAGTCTTACCTCGCCGAAAACGCCGGGAAGATTGCCGGCGGCTCCAAGGCCACCCTGGCAACACTCACGGACTTTCTCACGAAAAAGGGTTACCGCGAGGAGACCGGAGAGCTGCTGCCGGACGGCAGCAGCGTCACCGTCGACAACGGTAAATGCCTCTACCTGGAGTCGGCGGAGGACGGCAAAATCAGCGCGCTTGTCGACGCCGATGCCGCCAAGTGCTCAACCACCCGCGAGGATGCCTTTTACGTGGATGCTGCGGGCCGCATCCACTCCGTCCAGAACCCGGATCGCTGCCTCGCCGCCGCCACCCCGCTCAGCATCGCTGCCTGCGCCACGGGCAGCACGGAGCAGCGTTGGGTCATCGGCGATGCGGGCGTTGTGACGAAGGCGAGCAATGAGCGTTCCGCCATGGACTACAACCGCTCCCTCGGGACCGTCGGTTTGTATGGGATCAGTGGAACTGGCAACCAAATCTGGACGACCTTCGCAGCCAGCAGCAACCCGCTGCTGGCAGTGCTTGGCGGCAAGGGATTGGCTGCCCTGACGGCAGCGCTGGATCCGGCGAACATGGAGCAGCCGGATCCTGACGAGCAGGCCCCAGGAACGACCGAGCCGGGAACCGTAGTTCCGGTGCCGGGGACTCCTGAGCCGGGCGCCGAAAGTCCGGGAACGGAACCAGGAACTGAGCCGGGCGGCGGGACCGCTGAGTCGGGGCCCGAAAGCCCGGAGCCGGGGACGGAGCCGGGCAATGACACGGCGCAAAAGCACGGCACCGATCAGCTAATCACCAACCCCGACGAGCATAACCCCAACGGGAACAACCCCAACGGGAACAACCCCGACGGGAACAACAACGCCTCGGCTGGTGCGGGAAGCGCTCCAGAGGGCAACGGCACTGCGGATGCCGAGGCGGTCAAGGCTGCGGACGCGACGGGCGATTCGCCGCTGGCCACCACGGGTGTAAATCTGCTTGGTGCGCCGCTCTTCGCCGGTTTGGCGTTGTTGCTCGCCGGCGGTTGGGTTCTGTACCTGAGGCGGCGCCGCAGGGCATAGCGCCGTCGGATGGCCAAACGCAGCGGCTCGAAAGGAATTTTCCTTTCGAGCCGCTGCGTTTCTCTTGCCTGCAAGCCGGCCCCCGGCGGAGCTTGCGGTCGGTTTCGGCCGGCCACCCACGGGGTGACGCTGTGTCGCTGCATGCCGGCGGGGGAAATGGCAGACTTGGGACATGACCCTTCTGGACGACTTTGAGCTCATTGCCGGGCCCCCGCCGCTCGAGGAATATCTTCAACTGCGCAAGGACGCCGGCCTGTCGCAGAAGACTCGCCAACAGGGTGCCGGGGCGCTTGCCGGGAGCTGGTTCTTTTGCCACCTTCGAGAGACGGCCAGCGGGCGTACCGTGGCCATGGGCAGGGTGATCGGCGACGGTGGATGGTGCTTTCACATTGCGGACATGGCGACGTTGCCGGAGTTTCAGGGCAGGGGGTTGGGCAGGCTTGTCTTGGACACGGTGGTGGCCCACATTCGTGAAACGGCACCGGAGAACCCCTACATCACGCTGATCGCCGATCCTCCGGGCAGGCGCTTGTATGAGCAAGCAGGTTTCACGGAAATCAACCCTTCACGCGGAATGGAACTGCCTTGGGTGCGCCCCTGATGAATCTTGAAAACAATCCAGAACGGGCGTCCCGGCTGTGCACAGAGGCGCAGGCGCGCTTGATGGGCAGGGTTGCGGGGTTGACGGACCAGGAGGTCCGGACGCCGAGCCGTCTTCCCGGCTGGAGCATTGGCCACGTCCTGACACATTTGGCACGCAACGCCGATGCACACGCGCGCCGTCTGGCAGGTGCAATCCGGGGAGAGGACGTTCCCAAGTACGCCAGTGGCGCGGACCAGCGCAGCGGCGAGATCGAAGATGGTGCCGGCCGGTCGGCCAAGGAGATCCTGGCGGACCTTGACAGCAGTTGTTCGCATCTCGAACAGGTCTTCGCCGCGTGCTCCGCAGCGGGGTGGCCCAATGGACACTTTCTTGGCGGTGGGGACTACGGCGCGGCCGGATGCCCGGCCCACCGGCTGCGCGAAGTTGAAATGCACCATGTCGACCTCGGACGTGGCTACACATCTGCGAACTGGCCCGAAGAATATGTGGCCTGGGACCTTCCGGTGTTGCTCACCACCGTGCCCGACCGGCTTGGTTCAGGAGAAGAGCGACGGCGGCTGATGGCATGGTTGGCGGGCCGGGGGCCGCTGGACATCACCCCCACGCTGGGGGAGTGGTGATTCGAGTGCGGCACGCAGCAACTGAGATACTCGGACCATGACAGTCTCCTTCGAGTGCACGACGCGCACCAGCATCCCCAAAGCGCAGCTGTTTGACCGTGCCCGGAGCATTGACGCCCACACCGAATCGATGGCCCAATCCCGGGAGCGGGCTGTTGGCGGGGTCACCTCGGGCCTCATTTCCCTGGGTGAGGAAGTGACATGGCGGGCATGGCATTTCGGCGTGCCGCTGCGCATGACGAGCCGGATTACAGGGATGGACGCACCCGACTATTTCATTGACGAACAAGTCAAGGGACCGTTCCGGCGGTTCCGGCACGTCCATGAGTTCAGCGACGGTGTTGACGGGACCACCGTGATCGACCGCATCGAGTTCCAGGCGCCGTTTGGTCCCGTCGGGCGGTTGGTGGAGAAGCTTGTCCTGGCCCGCTACTTGCAGAAACTGATTGAGACGCGGAACCGGCACCTCGTGAGCGATCCCGGCTGATGCGCCGGCGGGCCGGCACTGCCCCACATTCAGGCGTGAATGTCTTCCCACTCAAACTCGGTCACTGTGCCGCTTTCCCAGTCTTGCCGCAGGATCGCGTACGCGATCGAGGCGAGGTGGCCGCCGTCGTTGGTTGGCCACGCCAAACGGTAATGGGCCTCCTTGAGGAAGCCTGCACGGATGAAGGTTTTGCGCATCGCAATATTGTCCTCCCGCGTTTGACCCTCGAGGCGCATGGCTTCCGGCATGGAGTCGAAAACCAGGCCGCACAGGGCCCGGAGCACGTCCAGACCAAGGCCCCGGCCCCGAGAAGCCTCCTCCAGCCGCAGGTCAAAAAGCGGGGACCCATCCTCCTGGAGGTCCTCCAGCGCGGCCAAACCAATGCGCAAGCCAGCTTTCATGACCCAGTAGCCTTGGGTGTCCGCGTTCCAGAACCGCCCGTTTTCGATGCCCGGCCGAATATCGCGGGCTTCCGGTGCGGCCTGGACATGAAAGGGGAACCGGTTGCTCGAAAGGAAAGCAACGACGTCGTCGGTGTCGGCAGGCGTCATGGGCACGAACTCTATGGGCATGGGTGAAGCCTAGCTGACGGCCTTTTTCAGCAGGGCCACCAGTTGCTTCTGGTCGGCGTCCGTCAGCTTGGTCACCGCATATGAGCTCGGCCAGAAATTGCCGTCGTCAAGATTCGCGTCCTGCTGAAAGCCGATGGTGGCGTAACGAGCCTTGAACTTGGCGGCGGCCTGAAAGAACACCACGACCTTGCCGTCGGCGTCGGTGTACGCCGGCATGCCGTACCAGGTCTTCGCAGCGAGGCTGGTGTGCTTCTCGACCAAGCCGTGGAGGGTCTCGGCCAGCTCCTTGTCGGTGCCGCTCATGTCGGCGATTGCGGCGAGGCACGCTGCCTCGAGATCCGCACCCAGCTTTGCTGCCTTGGCCTCGGCTGCTGCTGCGCGCATGGCGGCCTTTTCCTCTTTGCTGAAGGTCGTGTTCACGGACTTGTCCTTTCGATTCCTTGCGGGGATTTGCTCTTGGCAATCACTTTAGGCGGGACCGGGCGGGCATGCTTCTTTGATCCTGCTCAGCTTGAAATTCATGACCGGGCTGCCCTTTACCGCTCAACGCCAATTTGGCAGCGCGGGCACCAATAAATGTCCCGTGCCGCCCGGGCGGGGAACGCCGGATCAGCCAAGCTCGAGTGCCGGATCAGCGACCCGCAGCGCTTGCACGGTTTTCCGGCCAGCCCGTACACCCACACTGCAGCGTCGCCCCTCGCCGGCCCGCCCGTGGTTGAGCGCTGCGGCCGGTCCTTGTTGACCTCCAGCAGCCGCTTGGCCAGCTCCACCATCCGCGGCAGTTCCGGCACCTGCGCCACCGTCGCGGCAGGGTGCACACGGCCAAGAAAACACAGCTCGTTGCGGTAAATGTTGCCAATCCCGGCAAGATTGCGTTGATCCAGCAGCGCCAGGCCAATGGCCCGCCCCGGCTCAACCAGCAAGCGGTGCAGCGCCTCATCGGCGTCCCAGTCCGGACCCAGCAAATCCGGCCCAAGATGCCCGACGGCGTCGTCCGCCAACGCGGACGGCAGGACTTCCAGCGTGCCCAGCGAAAAGCCCACCGCCGTGGCCAGCCGCGTTTGCAGGACCACCCGTGCCGTGAACGCCGGCCGCCGCCAGCGCGGGGCGCGGCCGCCGGGGACTGCTGGATAAACATCCCAGTGCCCCTCCATGGCCAGGTGTGAATGAATGACGTGGGGGCCCACACGCATGAGCAGGTGCTTGCCCCGGGACTCCACGCCGGACACCACTGACCCGGCCAAGTCCAGCGTCGCATGCGCGGGCACCCTGAAGTCGCTGGCGGTGAGCAGCTGACCTTCAAGGACAGCCCGCAGGTCCCGGGCCTGCCGCCAGACGGTGTCCCCTTCAGGCACGGATCCGCACTCCCCGGGGTGAACTGTACGCGCCGGCGGTCATCAAGGCAGCGGCCAGCGGCGTGCCCAAAACGTCAAGTCCGTTGACTTTCTCGATGGCCATCTTGTCGATGGCACCGCGCTTGACCACCCGGACCAGGGCTGTGGCCGCGAGCGCCACCACGGTGTCGTCGTCGCTAAAGCACAACAGCGTGCGGCCGCCGCGTTCCACATAGAGGACCAATTCGCCGTCGACCATCACCACCAGGGCACCCGCCTTGCGCCCGGGCCGGTGCCCGGATTCCAGCGGCGGCCAGGACAGGGCAGCGCCGTACGGGTTGGCCGGGTCGGTCGCGGCCAGGGCCAACGCCTCCGGCGGGCGCGGGTTCCGGGCGGCGTCCTCGCTGAAGGTGCGCAGCCGGTCGACGGTGGCCGGAACGGCAAACTGTGCCGCCCCCAGATGTTCGATGAAGTAGCCGCGGCGGCACTTTCCACTTTCCTCGAGGCGGGCCAGGACCTTGTACATCAGCCCGAATCCGCCGGGCAACCCGTGGTTCATGACCGAGCCGCGCGTCACAACGCCGTACCTGTCGAGGAACAGCTCGGCCAGGGCGTGGCCGCGCAGGGTGGCCTGGGTGCTGGCGCCGGCCACGTCACCAATCACGGCAACGGGCAGCAGGCTCCACCGGCCCGCAGCCATCGGGGGTGCACCCCGCTGCACGCCCGCGGCCCGCCCTGGCAACCGGCCGTACCGCCCGGCCCGCCCGGGGCGCAGCCGTGACGGCGGCGCCTTTTGCTTGTGCGCCGTGTGCCCGCCCGCCAGTAGCGCCCGAAGGGGTGAAAACGTGTCATTGCCGAGCAGGCCGGCCCACAGCAGATCCCACAGGGCAGCAGTCAGATCGGCGTCGGAGGCGAGCAGATCGGGTCCGTCAGCCGTCATTTCCCGCAGCTGATGGAAGAAATACGCGCCGCCGTTCGCCAACACTGCCAGCACCCGTTGATGGAGGTCGCCCGGGATGAAGTCCGCACCGGGCTGAAGTGTCAGTTCCGCAGATTCGGCAATGTGCAGGCTCAGCCACCCGTCATTGGAGCCGATGGAGCCGGCACCCGAGACGAGCACCTCCCCGGTGGCCGTCAGCTCATCGAGCATGGCGGGGGAGTAGTCGGCGACCCGGGCGGCCAGGACCAGGGACTCCCACGCCGACGCCGGAATGGGCACGCCCGCCAGCTGGTCAACGACCGTCAGCACGCCGTCCAGCCCGCGCAGCGCCGGCGCGTTGGCGGCGGCCGTGACATGTTGCCAGGCCGGCAGGAACCGCCCGAACGTGCCGGCATCGACAGGTTCCACCTCGGCCCGCAACGCGGCGAGCGACCTGCTGCGCAACTGCCGCAGCACCTGCACATCGCACCACTCCGAGGCGCCGTCCCCTCGAGCCAGCCCTGCCGGCAAAAACTCGCCCTCGGTGACGCGTTTGTCCGCAGCCAGCCGGGCCAGCCCAGACCGCACGACGGCGACACCAAGTCCCAGCCGCGCGGCGGCTTCCGCTGCGGTGAAGGGGCCGTGGGTGCGGGCATGGCGGCCGAGCAGGTCGGCAAGCGGATCGGCGACGGGTTCGATGAACGCCAGCGGCACGCCCATGGGCAGCGGGATGCCGAGGGCGTCGCGCAGCCGTGCCGCATCCTCAACGGCGGCGAAGCGTTCCTCGCCGGCCATGTTGACCCGCAATGCCCGGCTGGCGGCGACCAACTCGGCCAGGTGCGCCGCGGCTTCGGCCAAGTGGGAGCTGGCCAGGCCCGCGGCGGAGGTGGGGTCCGCAGCAGGCGCCGGCACAAGCCTGTCCGCAACCTCGGCCACGGTGAGCGGGCCCAGCAGGCGCAGCAAATCCGCCACGCCTTCCATGCCCCGGGCGCGGCGGTCGCTGTCCTCGCCGTTGCCGGCGAGGCGCTGGAGTTGGGCTTCTGTTGCGGCGATGACCGTGGGGTCCAGAAGTTCGCGCAGCTCCGCCCGGCCCAGCAGCTCGTCCAGGAGTGCCGGGTCCAGGGACAGTGCGGCGGCGCGGCGCTCGGCCAGGGGGGAGTCGCCCTCGTAGAGAAACGACGCCACATAGCCAAACAGCAGCGAGCGGGCGAAGGGTGAGGGCTCGCTGGTGGTGGTTTCCACCATGCGCAGCTCGCGCCGCTCGATCGAGGCGGCAATGTCCTTCAGCGCGGGGAGGTCGTACACGTCCTGCAGGCATTCGCGCACGGTCTCAAGCACGATCGGAAACTGCGGGTACTTTCGGGCCACATCCAGCAACTGGGCCGAACGCTGCCGCTGCTGCCACAGTGGCGAGCGCTTGCCCGGGTTCTGCCGCGGCAGCAGCAGCGCACGGGCGGCGCATTCACGGAAACGGCTGGCAAACAAGGCCGAGCCGCCCACCTCGGCGGTGACGATGCCGTCCAGTTCCTCGGGGTCAAACACGAACAAATCGGCGCCGGGCGGTTCGTCGTCCATGAGCGGCACCCGCAGCACGATCCCGTCGTCGGAGGCCATGGCCGAGCCGTCCAGTCCGTAGCGTTCGTGCAGGCGGGCGGCCACGGCCAGGGCCCAGGGGGCGTGGACGGGCATGCCGAAGGGGCTGTGCAGGACCACGCGCCAGTCGCCGAGCTCGTCATGGAAGCGCTCCACCATGAGCGTCTTGTCATCGGGGACCGCCGTGGTGGACGCTTTTTGCTCGTCGAGGTAGCCGAGTAGGTTGTTGGCCGCCCATTCATCCAGGCCCGTGGCAGTGCACCGGGCCAGGGCTCTTTTGCGCGGGGCCGCGCTGACCTCGCGGATGAAGGCGCCCAGGGCACGGCCCAGTTCGACCGGCCGGCCCAGGGAGTCGCCCTTCCAGAACGGCAGCTTGCCTGGCTGGCCAAATGCGGGGGAGACCAGGACCCGGTCGAAGGTGATGTCCTCGATTTTCCAGCTCGTGGCGCCGAGTGCGAAGATGTCGCCCACCCGGGATTCGTACACCATCTCCTCGTCGAGTTCGCCCACGCGGCGCCCGCCCTTGGCGGCTTTGCCGGCGGCTCCGGGCTCCTCCGAACCAACTATGAAGACGCCAAACAACCCCCTGTCGGGAATGGTCCCGCCGGAGGTGACGGCCAGCCGCTGGGCGCCGGGACGGCCGGTGATGGTGCCGGCCGTCCGGTCCCAAATGATGCGCGGGCGCAGCTCGGCAAACTCGTCCGAGGGGTAGCGGCCGGCGAGCAGGTCCAAGGTGGCGTCAAAGGCCGACCGCGGCAGCGCGGTAAAGGGGGCGCTGCGCCGCACGGTCTCAAACCACACATCAACATCCAGGGGCTCCAACGCCGTGGCGGCCACGGTTTGCTGGGCCAGGATGTCCAGCGGGTTCGCCGGGATGGACAGCGGCTCGATCGCCCCAGCCAGCATCCGCTCGACCGTCACGGCCGAATGCAGCAGGTCCGCCCGGTGCTTGGGGAACAGGATGCCCTCGGAAATCTCGCCCACCTGGTGCCCGGCACGCCCCACCCGTTGCAGCCCGCTGGCCACCGACGGCGGCGATTCCACCTGGATCACCAGGTCCACGGCACCCATGTCGATGCCCAGTTCCAGGCTCGAGGTGGCCACCACCGCACGCAGCCGCCCCGACTTGAGGTCGTCCTCGATCAACGCCCGCTGCTCCTTGGAGACCGAACCGTGGTGCGCCTTGGCCAGCACATTCGGCGCCCCCGCCGAGGATCCGGCCTGAGCCATCATCTCGGCCGGCAGCCTGGCCGTCCCCACCCGCTCCCCGTCCTCCCGGGCCCGGCCGGGGCCACTCGCGGGAGTGGGCCCCGGCGCGGTCCGCCACGGTTCCGCTCGGGAGGGTTCGACGTCGGACGCGTCACCTGCCGGCGCGCCGGCACCGTCCGGCAGCGGTGCACCGTCCTGGACGGCCGCCGTCTCAAGGGCGGCGAGCTCCAGCCGCTCGGTGTAAATCTCGTTGAGCCGGCCCGTGAGCCGCTCGGCCAGGCGGCGGGAGTTCGCGAAGATGATGGTGGATTTCTTGGCCAGCACGGCGTCGACGATCTTTTCCTCGACGTGCGGCCAGATGGAGGCGTTGGGTGCCAGGCCGGAGGCGGGTCCGACGTCGTGGGCGGCGGCGAGTGCGGGCAGCTCGGTCATGTCTGCCACGGGAACCGTCACGGTCAGGTTCCAGTTTTTGCTGCTGGCCGGGGCCACGATGGTGACGGGGGCATTGCCGCCCAGGAATCTGGCCACGGTGGAGTGCGGCTCAACCGTGGCTGAGAGGCCGATGCGCTGGGCGGGCGATGTCAGCAGCGCGTCGAGGCGTTCCAGGGAGATGGCCAGGTGGGCGCCGCGCTTGGTGCCGGCCACGGCGTGGACCTCGTCGATGATGATGGTGTGCACATCGGTGAGGGTTTCCCGGGCCTTGGATGTCAGCATCAGGTACAGCGATTCCGGCGTGGTGATCAAGATGTCCGGCGGATGGCTGAGCAGGCGGCGGCGTTCGTTTGTGGGGGTGTCGCCGGACCGCACGCCCACGCTGACATGCGGGGCGTCCAGACCCAGGCGGGCTGCGGTTTGGGTGATGCCGATCAAGGGCGCGCGCAGGTTTCGTTCGACGTCGACGCCCAGAGCCTTGAGCGGTGAAATGTACAGTACGCGGGTGCCAATTTTTGTGCCGCGCTGTGCCGCTGCGGGCTCGGCCGCTGCGGGCTCCGCCGCGGAGGCGGCTGTCCCTGGGCGGGCTGTCCCGGTGATGAGGCCGTCGAGCGCCCAGAGGAATGCGGCGAGGGTTTTTCCCGAACCTGTGGGAGCCACCACCAGGGAGTGGGCCCTGCCGGCGATCGCCTCCCAGGCGCCGGACTGCGCCGGGGTGGGGGAGCCGAACGCGCCGAGAAACCATTCGCGCGTGGGTGCTGCGAATTGTTTCATGGCGGCTGCGGGCGTAGTTCCTTGCACCGCTCCATCATGCCGCATGCAACTGACATTGTGGGACTGGCGGGTCCCTCGGGGTGCCGGTGGGATGGCTGGTGTGCCAGCGGGGCGACTCGACCGGCGTCACACCGCCGCCGGTGCTTGGGTGTCAGTGCCAAGCGGTAATCTTAGTGTTGGAGCGGCAAGGGTTGCCGGCGCCGGTCCGACACAAATGGTGTGCCCGGCCGGTTCTCCCGCCATATGGGATCGTTTGGGGGCTGGGCACGGTGCAAACACGGCACATTGGGAACAATTGGATTCCCCTGCTGGGCCTGTCATTGCTGTTTCTGGCTGCCGGTGCCGTCAGCATGATGACGGCTCGCGGCAATGGCGCCGATGCTCGCTTCTTCCTGGTGGGGTCACTGCTGGTCGGCGGAATGAGTGCCGCCTGGCTGTGGCGGCGCCCTTCGTGGTGGCTGGCGCCGCGGAACCACTATTTCTACCTTGCCGGTGGCACCGCCTTGGGCATGGTCCTGGCGGCCCTCCTCCCGTTCTTGAACGGTGCGGGCCCCTGGCTGGTCCTGGGTGCGGCGCTCATTGTGTACGGCACGTTTGAACGGCTGCGGCTGCTTGTGACGGTGGGCGCGGCCGTCGCGTTTACGGGTCTCTTGACGGCAATCGTCCACGCCGACGTCTGGGGCGGGGCCATGCATCTGCTGACGGCGGCGGTGTTGGCCTTTGCCGCCAACAAGCTGCACGTGTTGCGTCACGGCCGGCGCCGGGAATCCCAGGACAGCGATCCCGGGTTCATCGGCTCCTTCGAGGAATTCGACCCCGATGAGGCGCTGCGGCCGTAACCGGCTACGGCTGGAAGGCGCCAATTGTCAGCAGCTTGATGTCGGCGTTGCCGCATGCTGTCAACGGGTGCGGGATCTCCAGGCTGTCGGTTGCGCTGGGCGGATACACCAGGACCGAGTCCGCCTGCTCATGCTGGCAACCCTGGTAATTGTCGGCCTGCGTGTAGTTGAGCACCGCGGTCGAGCTTTGCCCCGGGGCCAGGGCGATGGGGCCGGTGGAGGGTGCGTTTGGATCGCGGTCCGCCGGAGCCCCAATCGGGTCGATCGTGCCGGCGGCAACCATGGAAACTCCCGGGTAGCCGTCCAGGATGCACTCGGTGTCGGAGCTGTTGGTCACCACGAGTTTCATGTAGATGTGCCCCGCTGCGCCGCCGCCTGAGTCATCCAGGGCACCCGCGAGCGAAGCCGCTGTGCAAAGGGCCGGGTCCGGGGTTGCCGTTGCACTGGGCGCGGGGCTTTCCGTGGGCGCTTCTCCGGTTGTACCCGCAGGTTCGCTGGGACTGGCGCTTGGACTCGCAGACGAGGTGCTGGCCGGGGGCGCCGACTCCTGCCCCGTGGAACCCTGAGGCCCGCACGCAGCAAGCGACGCCCCCAGACCGACGACGGCCGCCAGTGCAAACATCTTGCCAAGGTGGGGTCGTCCGGCCGGGGTCCGCTGCGCAATAGTCATAACCCCACTTTTGCGCTCCCGGATTCCCGAGTCAACCTCCCCCGCCGCCGCACCCCCGCCCGGCTCTGCCCCTCCGCCGGGATCTGTGTGCCAGTTGTTGGCCTGGAAAGCGCTTTCTTTTGGCTTTTTCGTCCAACAACTGCCACACAGACCAAGGAGGGAGGGTTACGACTTGCGGGAGGTGCGCAGGAACGCCAAGCCGCCCATGACCAGCCCGGCCAGCCCCGCACCGAGGCCCAGCCAGGCAGGCCAAGTGGTGCCGCCGTCGTCCGTCGGCGATGAATTCGACGCCGCGTCAGCAGAAGCGGAGGCGTGGGCGCCGTGGGCGTCACCTGCCAGCGCAGGCGTGACGGTCAGTTCCGGGGCCGGGGCGTCCACGGAATCATGGTCGGCGCCCGCGGCGGGGATTTCCTTCCAGTCAGTCTGGCCGGTCTCGCACTTTTGCAGGGTGGGGAAGTGCAGGGTGGTGCCGGCGGCGTCGGGGAGCTGCAGGGACAGGGTGAACGTGTCGCGCTCGTGGTCGGCCAGCGGGGTCTTCGCCGTGTAGGTGATGGACGCGGTGCGCTCGCTGACCTTGCTGCCGTTGGCCAGCGTGACGGGCGTGTCCAGCTTCTCCACCGACTTGCTGATGGTCCAGTTCGGGTTGACGGTGGGGGTGGCGTCGGTGAGCTCGTCCGGCAGCGTGATGGTCAGCGCCGTGGTGGACGATCCGTCGCAGCCGTGGCCCACCGCGAACGTGACCAGCGAGTACGCGCCGGCGGCCGTTTCGGTGGGGGTGGCCGAGACGTGGGCGGACGCCGCGCCGAGGCCCAGCATCATCAGCCCGGCGGTGGTGCCGAGGGCTGCGGTGGTCTTGAGGGTACGGGAAAAACGCATGGTGAAACCTTTCGAACGCGCCAAGGCGCAGGGGTACAGGGGTGGGCACCCTGCGACGAGTTCGAAGGGTGCTAGGCGAAAATTGCGCTCGGGGCCGGCGGGCCGCGGCGCGTGTCGGGCGGCAGATTGCGCCACGGCAGGCGGGGCAGGGGACGCGGAATGACGCTGGGCCGTGCGGCTTTCACCGGCAGCACAAGGATGACGGCGGCACACCGGTAGAGCGGGCGCAGCCAGTTCGCGAGGGACCAGAGGGCGTGCTCGCCGTAGGCCAGCAGGCCGGCGGCGGCCAGGGTTGCGGCCGCGTGGGCTGCCCACATCCAGCCGGACATGGCCCCTGCATGGCCGAGGTGCCCATTGCCGAGATGGGCGAGGCCCGGTGTGGCCAGTGACGTTGCCTGGGCCAGCATGGCGGAGGCGTGTGCCTCGGCGGACATTGACTGGTGGCTCATGGCTTCCGCTGCGGCCGATCCCGTTCCGGGCGCGGCCGCGATCCGGGCGCCGTGGGACAGTGTTTCAAAGCATTGGTGCAGGACAATTTGGCTGCTGGCCAGCAGGGCGGCCATGGCCGGGGGTGTCAGGCGGAATCTGGTGGCAACGCTCGAACACAGCGTGTGCAGTGCAAGGATTGCTGCCATGATGAAGGGCGCCGGCAGGGTGCCACCGGCCAGAAGGTGCGCACCGGCAGCCAGTCCGAGGACGGTGGCGCCCACCAAAGTGGTTCGGAGCAGCCTGAAGGGGGAGTGCTGCACACTGCTCCCTTCGACTAAGCCAATGTTCCTAGCTTATCGAGGAAAAGCCGTCATTCGCATCCGGGTGTGCGCCTGTGCGTGGGGCCGGGCGCGTACCCGAGTGCGTGGCTGTGGCAGCGGGTGCGGGTTTGGGTGTGCTTGTGCTCGGCGGTGGAGGCGGCGGCTGTGCCGTCCCGGGCGTTGGCGCCTCAGGCTGTGCCGTCCCGCCAGCGGCCCGCGGCCGGGCCGCAACGGGCAGCTGCACACTGAAGGTGGTTTTGCCCGGTGAGCTGGCAACTTTCACTGTGCCGTGGTGCGCCTGCAGAATTCCCTGCACGATGCTCAGGCCCAATCCGGTGCTGCCGGTGGTGCCGGTGCGGGCCTGGTCTGCGCGTGAGAACCTGTCAAAGATGATGTCCTGGAAGGCCGGGGCGATGCCGGGGCCGTCGTCGCTGACCTCCAGCAGGCAGCTGCCATCCGGTGCCAGGGACAGGTCTGCATGGACGCTTGTCCCCGCCGGCGTGTGCTTGGCGGCGTTGCCCAGCAGGTTCAGCAGCACCTGGCGCAGTGCCGTGTCCTCGCCCACGACCTCCACCGGCTCGTCGGGCACGGAAAAGCTCCACTGATGGTCGGGTGTGGCCACCTGAACGTCGCGCACAGCCTCCATGACAAGCGGGCTCATGTTCACGGGGGTCGGGGCGCCCATGGTTTTCCCGGCCGTCCCCGTCCCGTTGGCCAACTGCTGTGCCTCGTCCAGGCGGGCAAGCGTCAGCAGGTCCTCCACCAGCCGGCTCATCCGCACCGACTGGTCCTGCACCCGGCCCAGGGCTGTCTGGCCGTCGGTGCTCAGCGGTTCCGTCATGGAGAGCAGCTCGGCGTAGCCGCGGATCGCCGTCAGGGGGGTGCGGAGCTCATGACTGGCGTCGGCAACAAAACGGCGCAGCTTGGTTTCGCTGCGCTGCCTGGCCTCCAACGCGTGGGACACATTGTCCAGCATGGCGTTGAAGGCGTTCCCCACGTTGCCGACTTCGGTGCCCGGGTGGGCCGCGGTGTCCGGGACCCGGGCGCTCAGGGCGACCTCTCCGGCGTCGAGCCTTAGCGTTGAAACCTTGGTGGCAGTGTCCGAAAGCTGTCCGAGCGGGCGCATGTTCCGGCGGATGATGACGGTGCCGGCCCAGCCCAGCGCCATGAGCCCGGCCAGCGAAACAAGCACGATGGAGAGCACCAGGGTGGACAGGGTTTGGTCGGTGGCGGCCAGCGGGAGGCCCGTAATGAGGATGTCGCCGCTCGGGACTGCCTGAGCCTGGAGCCGGTATTTGCCGATGGACAGGGTCCGGCTGCTGAGATCGCCGTTGGTTGAGAGTCCGGCGAGAATGTCGGCGTCGGCGGTTGTCAGCTGTTGGCGCGTGCCGGAGCTGGACAGGATGCCTGCATAATGCACGACGCCGTTGCTCAGGACGGCGCTGACCTGGCCGGCGCTGGTGGCACGGGCATTGAGGGGGTCGGGCAGGGGGCCGCTGCCGCTGGAGTCGGGGCTGGTGTAAAAGGCGGTGGTGCGCAGGGCTGCCTGCTGCAGCGAGGCGTCGAGCTGGCTGTTTACCGTCATGCTCAGGGCGGTGTAGCTGACCATGCCCACGAGGATGCAAATGACGGTGAGCAGGGCCAGCATGACGGCGACCAGGCGGGTGCTCAGGTGCCAGGTGCCCGGGTGCAGGAGTGCTTTGGCGCCGTGCCTGGCCTTGGCGTTCTTGTGTGCCGGGCTGGGTGCCTGGGCAGTAGTGGTCTCCGGGCGGCTCAAGGACATGGCTTGATCACATAACCGGAGCCCCTGACCGTGTGGATCATGGCTTCCTGGTCGACGTCGATCTTCTTGCGGAGGTAGGAAATGTAGAGCTCAACGATGTTGCTTTGGCCGCCAAAGTCGTAGTTCCAGACGCGGTCCAGGATGCGCGACTTACTCAGGACGTGGCGCGGGTTTTCCATCAGGAACTTCAACAGCTCAAATTCGGTGGTGGTCAGGGAGATGTCCACGCCTGCGCGCTGCACCGCTTTGGTGTCCTTGTTAAGGGTCAGGTCGCCCACAGTCAGGAGCGCGAATTGCGGAGCCGTGATGCCCGAGCGCTGTACGATCCTGTGCAGCCGGAGCAGGACTTCCTTCATGCTGAACGGTTTGCTGACATAGTCGTCGCCGCCGGCCTGCAGGCCGGCCACCTTGTCGGTGGCGGCATCTTTTGCGGTCAGAAAGAGGGCGGGCACTTCCGGGTAGATGGTGCGGATCCGTTGCAGCAGTTCGACGCCGTCCATGCCGGGCATCATGACGTCAAGGACCAGGACGTCGGGGATGAACTCGCGGGCGATCTTCAACGCCGAAAAACCGTCGAGGGCAGTTTTCACTTCCCAGCCCGTTATCTCCAAGCCGCGGCGCATCAGGTCGGCCAGCTCGGGTTCGTCGTCGACCACCAGGGCGCGAATGGGTTCGCCGTCCGCCCGGGTGAGCTTGGGGAGGGCTGACGCTGCTGGGGTTGGAATGGACATGTCCTCATTCTCTGGCATCCGCCACGGTAGGGGCTGGGTGGTTGCTGGGAGTTTTCTGTGTTCTAGAATGACGTCAAGCCTATCTGGCGGCTTTTTTCGATCATCATTTGACCACCTGTTGAGGAACAACATGACTAAGAACTTTTCTGCAGGGACCAGCAAGGCCATTTGGCGCCCGACAGTATCATTTTGGATTACCGCGGCCGTTTGGCTCCTGTTCCTGATAATTGCTGTGCCGACCGGTGGGTTTGGCAGCTGGATGGTTGTGTTTGCCTTGTTCTTGATCCTCACCGCACTGTATGCGCTTCTTTTTGGTCGCCGATCGTGGATTGGCTTGCCGCACCGCAAGGGTGCTGGTGCCGCTGTTGGCGCTGGTGTGATTGCCTTGATTGCTGGTTCGATCGTGGTAACGGCAAGTGGTCCGATGCCCAGTACGGTGATGCCGCTCGCGGAAGTCAAGGTGGCATCGACGACTAGTGCTTCGCCGTCGTCCAACGCATCGGCCAGCGCAACTCCGAGCTCAACCCCCAGCCGCGTTCCGAAATCTCTGCTGCTTGAAGAGTGTTTCGACGATGGGGCAACCGTCACCGAACAGGCGGCAGGCTATGTCTGCACCCTTGACGACACAGGTGTGCTGGTGTGGATGTTGGAGAAGGACTCCAAAGCCCTGGTTTCAGATCGGGCCGAGGCAAAGCGAGTTGCGGAAGTCAAAGTGATCGCTGAAAAGATGGCGGCCGAGAAAACAGTGACAGACGAAGCTGTCCGTGTGGCGGCCGAGCAGGCAACTGCGGAAGAGGCCGCCCGTGTGGTTGCAGAGCAAGCTGTAGCCGAGAAAGCAGCTGCAGATGAAAATGTCCGTGTGGCGGCCGAGCAGGCAGCTGCAGAAGAGACCGCCCGTGTGGTTGCCGAACAGGCGGCTGCAGACGAAGCCGCCCGTGTGGCGGCCGAAGAGGCGGCTCAGCAGCCGGCGCCAGCAGCCGCATACTATCCGAACTGTACAGCGGCCAAGGCAGCCGGAGCGGCGCCCATCTACCAGGGCCAGCCCGGCTACCGATCGGCACTGGATAGAGACAACGACGGTATTGCCTGCGATAAGTAGAATTAGAACTGTTTCAGGTGACTCACTTGGTCACATCAGAACCACTGCTTCCCGGTATGTCCGGGACGCAGTGGTTCTGTGCGGCGGCAAGGGCTGTCGTCGGTCATCGCCGTGACTCGGTGCAGTAGCTCGGCCAACTCCGGTTCGTCGTCGACAAAGCGGACCGCCGGTCCATGGGGTGAAACACAAAAACGCCCATCGAAAACTCCGATGGGCGTTTTGCAAGTCGGCGTATTTTTACAGACCAAACCAGATCAGCAGGGCGAAGCAGATGATGCCGCCGCCCACTGTCCAAATACCGATCAGGTTGCTGGCCAGGCCGCCACGATCTTCTTCCTGCACAGGTGCTGAAGTCTTGTCATTAGTCTGGGTACCCAATGGTTTCCTTTGTTCATCGGCACTGAAATTCGGGCCGGGATGGTCGCTGCTCGGCTGCCACGCTGGTGCGGTGCGCAACGGAAAAAGTTCGCCGACGACATCGGCGCATGCCTTAGCTTACCAATTGCGGCCACTGTGACCACGTCCCGGGCACCCTCCATCGGGTCAACCTCGCGGAATTTGACGGTGGCGCTAACGAAGGCTGCACCATAAATGCACCACGGTACCCCTTGAAATGAAGAAAACCCCCGGTAAACCGGGGGTTTTCATTGGCGGTGACGGTGGGATTTGAACCCACGTCAGGCTCTCACCTGAACAACATTTCGAGTGTTGCACCTTCGGCCGCTCGGACACGTCACCAACGCGTCAACCTTACCGGCTCAAAGCGCTACAACAAAAATGGCCACCCGCACTCACCCCGGCATGGTGCAAGATGGGCACATGGACAGTGCAACGCGGCGTGCCTGGAGCTGGCACAAACAAGGTTTGGACGGCTCACTCGCGGGCAGCAATGCCGCGGCGGTTCTCACGTCGGCAGGGTGGGCGAGGTCCGTCGGCGGCGCCAACCCCTACCTGACGCTCTTCGCCCGCGCGGGCATCCGACGGGCGGAAGTCGACGCCGAGGCTGCGGCCCTGCGCATTCATGAACTGCCGACGGCGCGTGGCTGCACCTACGTGCTGGGCGAGCGCGACTTTGCCTGGGCGCTGTCGCTTGGCCAAGGCGCAGCAGAGTCGGCGGCAAAGGTCCTGGACAAGCTCGGCGTCGAACGCGGGGAAGTCGAGGCCTTGGCGGAAAAGACCCTGCAGGTCCTGCAAAATGCCGGCACGAACCAGGCCCTGGACCCGAAACAGCTCAAGGTACAGCTGGGGGATGCGGTGCGCAGCCTGGGTGAGGAAGGCAGGAAGAAGGGCGCCTCCACCACGCTGCCCACCGTGCTCGGCCTCCTGCAGGCCGACGGCCGCATCCGCCGGGTGCCCGTCAATGGCAGACTCGACGTGCAGCGCTACGCCTACACGGCCTGGGGCCTGCCGCCGGCTGTGGAATCTCCGGAGCAGGCACGGGCCAGGCTGATGGAAAACTACCTGCGCTGGACGGGCGGAGCCACGCTCAAGCAGACCCAGTGGTTCACCGCCTTCACTGTGGCGCAGGCAAAGGCCGCGCTCGCAGCCGCCGGCGCCGTGGAGGCCCACGAACTGTGGATGCTGCCGGCGGATGCCGACGCCGCGGCAGATTTCAAGGCCCCGAAGGGCGAGCAAATCCAGCTGCTGTCCGGCTCCGACTCGCTGTTCCTGCTCCGCCGCAATTCAGCCGACCACTTCGCCGAAGAGGATCGTGGCCGCCCCTTCGCCACCGAAAAGCTGGCGCTTACGGCCGATTTGCCTGACCACCCCATCGTCGACCGCGGACGGATCATCGGCCTGTGGCAGTACGAACCCGGCGCCGAACGCATCGCCCACTGGCTCTTCGATGCGTCCACCATCGCTGTTCGCCGGCGAATCGCTGAGGTTGAGGCGTTCATCCGCGAGGACCTCGGCGATTTCCGCTCCTTCAGTCTGGATTCGCCCGCCAGCAGGCAGAAGCGGATCGACGCCCTCAACACCGCGGCGGCGGCCGGCCGGCCATGAGGAGATTGACAGCAGGCGGGTTCAGCGCCGCGGTGAACGTCCCGGCTGGGGCGGTGGCGGGCGAGGGGATGGTGTCCGCCTACCCGTACAACCTCGACTGGTGCGACGACACCGGACGGAACAATCGCGTTGGCGCCGACGCCGCTGACTTCGAGCGCGCGTCGTGTGTGCTGCCAACGCAGCCGCTCCGCATCGAGCCCTGAACGCCCGGCTGGCGAGTTCCCCGGCTGGCGAGCGCCGGGCCGCGGGGTTCCAGTCCGCTGACCTCCCAGCAGTGGCGGCCGCTTACTGGCGGTGCCCGCCGAAAAAGTCCTTGAGCAGCGCCGCACACTCGTCCTCGCGCACGCCGGGAAACACCTCGACCCAGTGATTGAGCCGGCGTTCGCGCAACACGTCAAATACGGATCCGGCAGCGCCCGCCTTTTCATCCCACGCCCCAAACACGACGCGCGGCACCCTCGCCAGCACAATCGCCCCGGCGCACATGGCGCACGGCTCAAGCGTGACAACCAGGGTGCAGCCTGAAAGCCGCCACGACCCCAATTTCGCCGCGGCTTCGCGGATCGCCACCATCTCGGCGTGCGCGGTCGGGTCCCCGTGCGCCTCGCGTTCGTTGCGTCCCAAACCCAGGACTCCGCCGTCGGGCCCAAGCACGACGGCGCCAATGGGCACATCCGCCGTCGTCAGGGCGCGCTGTGCTTCAGTAAGCGCGAGACCCATCCAGCGGGCATGCAAATCCGTGGTGGTTGTCTCGATTGGGTGAAAATTCGATGTGTTGGGCACGGCTCAATGGTAGCTTTTATTCATGCGCGTATTCGTTGCGGATCATCCGCTTATAGCCCACAAGTTGACCGTTCTGCGGGACAAGAACACTCCGTCACCCGTTTTCCGTCAGCTCACCGAGGAATTGGTGACCCTGTTGGCCTACGAGGCAACGCGCGAAGTTCGTGTTGAGCCCGTCAGCATTGAGACGCCGGTAACCACCACCGTGGGCACCGGCCTTGCCAAGCCGACACCGCTGGTGGTGCCGATCCTGCGCGCCGGGCTGGGCATGCTCGAAGGCATGACCCGCGTGCTGCCCACAGCCGAAGTCGGCTTCCTTGGCATGGCCCGGAACGAGGAAACCCTCGAGGCCATCACCTACGCCGAGCGTCTGCCCGATGACCTGACCGGCCGTCAGGTGTACGTGCTTGACCCGATGCTGGCCACCGGCGCGACCTTGATCGAGGCATTCAAGTTCCTCTTTGACCGCGGCGCCGCCGACGTCACCTGCATCTGCCTGCTCGCAGCCCCTGAGGGACTGGCCAAGTTGGAAGCCGCCCACGGCGGACGCGACAACGTGCACGTGGTCCTTGCTTCAATTGACGAAGGCCTCGACGAAAACTCGTACATTGTTCCCGGCCTGGGCGACGCCGGAGACCGCCTCTACGGCATCGTGGACTAACAACGCCTTCTGTTTGTCCCAATCTGAGTAAAACTCAAGCTGGGTGTGCCGCATGACACTGTTATGCGGCACACCCGCCACGAGTTCAGCGCAGATTGGAACAAGGTCCGCCGGCTGAGCCCGTTTTCAGCTGCTGAGGCAGCTGCGGAAGCGGCTTCAAGTGTGGGCTACAGGCCGCGCAGGGGTGTCCAGCCCATGGGCAGCGGGCCCTTGATGTCGGCCCGTTGCCGGTCAGCCGCAGCCGACCAGCCTTGGGCTGCAGCCGAACGGCCTGCGGCCGGCGCCCCTGCGGCCGAGCAGCCCTGAGCAGCGTCAGGCACTCCGACAACCCCACGGGCCACCCTGAATCCCACATCTTCGAGTACGGCATCGGGTGCACTGCCCCGGCGCACGGACGCGCGGGCGCTCCACTGCCGATCGTCCCAGCCGGCGCCGCGCAAACTTCTGTAGTCCCCGTAGCGGGCGGTATCCGCGTAATTCCAGCACCACTCCCAGACGTTGCCAATCATGTCGAACAAGCCATGGCTGTTGGGGGTCTTGAGGGCAACATCCTGGGCCCGTCGACGGCATCGAACGCCGTCCAGGCAATCTCCGCCAGGGGCCCGTACGTCGGCGAAGAGCTTCCTGCCCTGGCCGCCCACTCCCACTCGGCCTCGGTGGGCAGGCGGTAGCCATCGGCGTTGACGTCCCAGGCAACCTCCCGGCCGCTGAGCGCGTAGGCAGGGGTGCAGCCCGCCAGCTGCGAAGCGGCATTGCACCACCGGACAGCGTCAAACCAGGTGAGGGGATGCATGGGGACGCGGGAAAGCATGGGCGGGGTCCCGGCGTCGTCCATCACCGCGTGCCAGTTGGCCCGGGTGATTTGGGTGCGTGCCAAGTGGAAGGGCAGCAGCTCGACGTCGCGGGCCGTGCCGGTGCGGGCGTCGGGCATGGTGAGGGTGCCGCCCAGAATGGGCAGCAGGACAGGCGCTGCCTGCGACGCCTCAGCCGCCAGTTTTAGTACCAGCCCACTGAGTTTGAGTGTCCCCAGGCGCCGCACGGTGAGCCATAGCGTTGCTGGATGTAGCCCATGCCCCAGCGGATCTGCGTCTCGTAGTTGGTGCTCCAGTCGCTGCCGGTGGCTTCCATTTTGCTTGCGGGAAGCGACTGGGCGATGCCATAGGCGCCGCTGGAGGCGTTTTCGGCCGAGGTGAGCCACTCGGATTCGCGCTGCCACAGCTGGGTGAGGCAGCTCATCTGGTCCGCGCCCCAGCCGAAGGAGCTCAGCTGGCCGGCGGCATAGGCCTGGGCGGCGGCAGGATTGTCGCCGGAGGGAGCTGCCTTCGAAGCTGCAGCAGTCGTGGTGGCATCGGCCTTGACGTCGTTCGATTCGGCCTTGAGGGCTGCGTCCGCCGGCTTTGTGCTCGACGTGATGCTGGGGCCGGAAAAGCTGATCGGCGCGTCAAGCGGGGCCGACACTGCCGGTGCTGTGGTGCTGGCGGCAGAAACGAGGCTGCCCGGGTTTGCGCCGGCGGCCTGCTGTGTTCCCACCTGCTGGGCGACGGCACCGCCGGCCACGAGTGCGCCAAGGACCGCCACTGCGGCCATGCACTTGGCCGTGGTGGTGACGGCGGAGACTGCACCGGACGGACCGGCGGCCCGGGTCCGGGCGCGTGCTCCCGCAGGTGATCCCGTGCGGGTGGACGCAAGCCCAAAAATCGATGGACGGCGCTCTGGTTCGGCGCGGCGACGGCCGCGCTGCGGTGCAGCAGACATGAGTGGGCCTCTCTACGCCTGCGAGGTGAGCTGTCGGGAACGGACTAGAGAATCCGGCCGCACAGATCCCGGCAGCAAAATCACTGCTGCCTTCACTGCGCCGGCTTAACCCCAAGGGCTTCCATGTAGGAAGGGCCCATAAAGATTGGGTCCCCCGTCTCTGCCATGGTCAATGGATGGAAATGGGCGGCGGCAGAGCTCGGCGAACCGTCCATCGATGCCGGGAACCAAGGACGGTTCTGTGGGCACTTTAGACAGAGTAACGGAAACGAGACCCCATGTCACATTTTGGTAACAACCTTTGTAGTGCCGTGACCGACGAGTCACCTCCGGCCATTTACTTAGCAATGCTAACGATCTAGGATTGGAAGCTGAGCACACAAAACATTTTCTGAGGCAGCTGAGCACCCATGGCCGAACATTCACCGGCAAAAACTTCCACGCAACGCACGACGTCGTCCCCCGGCTCAGCTGCCGATGCCCCTGTTGCGCCGGGGCCGGGCGCCGGGCCGCCTCCGGGTGGCAGCGCGGGGCGCAAGGCAGCGAAGGGGATTGGTGCCGGGCCGCTGGCGGCGGAGCTGCGGGTGGCTGTCATGCGCACCTCGCGAAGGCTGCGCGCGGAAGCCGCCACCGGGGAGATCAGCCCCGGGCAGTATTCGGTCCTTGCCGCCATCATGGGCGGTCCACAGACGGTGGGCCAGCTCGCCGCCCGTGAGCAGATCCAGGCCCCGTCCATGACCCGGATCGTCAATGCCCTGGCGGAGGCCGCATTTGTCAGTCGAGAGGAAAACCCGCAGGACAAACGCCAGGTGCTGGTGCAGATCTCCGAGTCCGGGGCCGCCACCCTGCTGCGTGCCCGGTCCAAGCGGACGGCGTGGCTGGCGCAGAGGGTGTCGGCCCTGACCCCGCAGGAACGCGCCACCCTCCACGAGGCGGCACTGATTCTGCAGGAGATGAGCGCATAGATGAGTTCAATGTTCCGGGCGCTCAAGGTTTTCAACTACCGGCTCTGGGTAACGGGGGCCCTTGTTTCCAACATCGGCACGTGGATGCAGCGTGTGGCCCAGGACTGGCTGGTGCTGACCGTCCTGACCAACAACTCGGGCACCGCCGCAGGCATCACCACGGGACTGCAGTTCCTGCCGATCATTTTCCTGGGCCCCTATGCCGGGCTGCTGGGTGACAGGGTCAACAAGCGCAAGCTCCTCCTTGTCACGCAGACCGGCATGGGAATTTGTGCTTTCCTGCTGGGCATCCTCGTCGTTACGGGGACAGTGGAGCTGTGGCATGTGTATGTGCTGGCACTCCTGCTGGGAGTGGCCAGCGCCTTTGACGCCCCGTCGCGGCAGGCGTTTGTCTCCGAAGTCGTCGCCAAGGAGGACGTGCCCAACGCCGTCGCCCTTAACAGCGCCTCCTTCAACCTGGCCCGCCTTGCCGGCCCGGGCGTGGCAGGTCTTGTCATTGCCCTGGTGGGAACCGGTCCGGCCTTCCTGATCAACGGGGCCAGCTTCGTGGCCGTGATCTTTTCCCTGTGGCGGATGCGCCCCCACGAGCTGGCTCCTGCTGTGCGTGTCCCCCGGGCCAAGGGGCAGATACGCGAGGGCCTGCGCTACATCCGCCAGCGCCCGGACCTGATGATGATCATGGTGCTGGTCTTTATTGTGGGCACTTTCGGGATGAACTTCCAGATCACCAATGCGCTGATGGCCACCACGGTTTTCAATCTGGGGCCGGGGGAGTACGGGCTGCTTGGCTCGGTGATGGCGATCGGCACGCTGGCGGCGGCCCTGCTGGCCGCGCGCCGCAAGACGATGCGCATGCTTTATATTGTGGGCGGCGCCCTGGCGTTCGGCGTGACTGTGGGCGTGGCAGCCTTTATGCCGAGCTTTGTCCTGTACGCCATTGCGCTCGTGCCCGTGGGGCTGGCGTCGCTGACGTTCATGAACGCATGCAACACCACGGTGCAACTGACCACGGACTCGGCCATGCGGGGGCGGGTGCTGGCTGTCTACATGGTGGTCCTGCAGGGCGGGACGCCCATTGGCGCGCCGCTGGTGGGCTGGATTGCCACCGAATTTGGTGCCCGCTGGTCGCTCGGCATGGCCGCGGTGGTTGCCGTGCTCGCCGGTCTGGCCGCCCTGGTCATGATGAACAGGCGCAACAACGTCAGGCTGCGGGACCAGATCAGGGCCGTGCGCCCGTTCGCGATGGTGCCGGGGCTGCGTCGCTCGGCCGGTTAGCTCTGCCGGCGTCGCCCGGCCGGTTAGCCGGTGGCGGCCAGGTGCCGGCCAGGTGCTGCCGGCCGCCCCGGATGGGCGCCGGCAGGTAAACATTTGTTTACTTAGCGGCAAATTATGAAAGAAAGCTGAGTGTCGCTGAGAGCTTGCCGACACCGCGCCAACCGGACATCACGCGCGCATGAACTTATTCATCCAGAATCCATATTTGGGCGAATTTATTAATCCAGAAATCAAAATTGAGCTCGGGATATTTGATAATGGCACGATTTGAGGGGCGAAATGACAGTAAAAAATTAGTGTCAGTTTAGTCACAATGCGGGGCAAGATCTCATATGCTGGACATTTCCGGCCTATGTTACTTGCTAGTTTGGTTTGTTACGTAGGACACTGGCTAATGTGAACACCCACTCAGTGAATTCTGCAGCCGCAGCAACTGTCCGTCTCGGATCGACCGGACGGTTCATGCGTGGTTGTCGAATGCAGGCCTAAATCACAACCCTGGATGCCACGCAATGTCGACAGAACATGTCCAGGCACAACGTGGCGAACACCAGACTTGGCCCATGGGCCGGCCCTCAGTGCAGCGCATCAACGTACGGGGCAGCAAAGGTTTTGGATCCTCAAAACCAATGGAAGCATTCGCGCCGTTGAGTACGGCCATACAGCTAGGTAGTTCAATGTCAGTAGCATCCGGTTACGTCCACATCTCCGTTAGAAATGCCGCCAAGGGCCGCAGTGCAGGGCCGGTGCCGCCGCCCCGCCCGGCCGCTCTCGAGCACCCCGGCTATGTCAACAGCTACCGGTCCGAGACCGGCACAGCCGCCGCCCGCCTGCGCGCGGTTCCCCGCAATGAAAGCAACCCCATGACCGAGCCCACCCCCGTCATTGCCGGGGGCGACAAGCTGCACGGCGTGAGCCCCGACAACGTTGCCCGGGGCTTTGTCCTCTATGTGGGTGTTGACGAGGACACCGCTGCCGCCGCCGGCACGTCCCTGGCCAAGCTCGCCCAGGACATCCGTGCCTACGCCCAAACCCTTGTCCCGCAGGCCCAGAGTTACGCGGCTGTGGCGATTGCGCCGTCGGACGTTGTTGGCAGTGCGTTGGACGTTGTCCGCTCCACGTTCGGCGACCCGACGGTGGCCACCCGCCAGCGCCAGGAAGCAATCCGCATTCCCGCCGTTGAGCAGCGTCCTTCGGGCGTGCTGATCGACCTTGCCCGCCGCGAAGTCCACCTGGACGGCGACACCTTGAACCTCACGTTCAAGGAATTTGAGTTGCTGAACTACCTGGTGGAAAACGGCACCCGCACCGTGGGCCGCGACGAGCTTCTCGAGGGCCTGTGGTCCAACGCCGACGAGATCCCCAACGAGCGCACCATCGACGTGCACATCCGCCGCCTGCGCTCCAAGCTGGGCCGCCTGGCCAACACGGTCCGCACCGTCCGCGGCGAGGGCTACCGCTTCTACGAGCACCCCGAAGTGGTTGTCTGGGCCGCCCCGGAATACTCCATCTGATTTCCCTTCCGGATCTTTTCCGGACGGTTCGACGGCGGATCGCTCACCTCAGGTGGGCGATCCGCCGTCGTACCTCTTTAAACGTCACTAAACTGTGGGGATGAGCGAACACCACATTAAACGGCTGATCCTGATGCGCCACGCAAAAGCGGCCTTCCCCCTTGGCGTGGAAGACCACGACAGGCCGCTGGCCCAGCGGGGCCACCACGAAGCGCCGCTGGCCGGCAAGTGGCTGGTGGAAAATGACGTGCTGCCCGACTTTATTTTGTGTTCCTCGGCGCTGCGGACCAGGCAGAGCTGCACATGGGTGTGCCAGCAGCTTGGCGATAAGGCGCCCACCCCCAAACTGGAGTCCGGGCTGTACGCCGCCGGGGCGGCCTCGATGCTCTCGGTCATCAACCACGTCCCGGAAACCGTCGGCACCCTCATGGTGATCAGCCACATGCCCGGCATCCAGTCGCTGTCGCTGCGGCTGGCCTCCAGGGAGTCGGACCAGGACGCGTACATGGACCTGGCCTCAGGGTTCCCCACCAGTGCCTTTGCGGCTTTTGAGCACGACGGCGACTGGGCCACCCTCGACGGTCAGGATGCCCGGCTGAAGCATTTCGTGGTGCCGCGCTAAATTTCCCGGCTGCCGGAAATCAGGCCTCGATCTCCGGCATCAACGTCTTCAGCGTCCACGTCTTCTTCTTGGTCACGGCGGCCCAGGCAAACAGCAGCCCCAGGACCATGTAGCCCAGCAGGCCAAGCACAATGGGCACCAGCGGAGCCAGGTCCGCCCCGTAAATCAAGTGCCGCATGCCCTCCACCACATGCCCCATCGGCAGGACCTGGTGCATGATGTGCAACGGCTCGGGCGTGGTCTCCCACGGGAAGGTGCCGCCCGAGGAAACGAGCTGGAGCACCAGCAGGATCAACACCACGAATTTGCCCGGCGTGCCCAGCAGCGCGCATATTCCCTGGATCAGCGCCGTGAACGCCAGCGACGCCAACAACAGCAGTCCCAGGGTCAGCCATGGATGGCTCGGTTCAAGCCCCAGCCCAAACTTTACGACGGCGTACAGCAGCAGGGCCTGTGCCGTTGCGACGGCGGCAAACGGCAACCAGCCGCCCAGCGCGATTTTCCACGACGGCGCGTTGGAGGCCAGCGCCCGCACCGTCAGCGGCCGCATGACCTGGATCAGCATGAACGCGCCAATCCACAACGCCAGGACCAGGAAGAACGGCGCCAGCCCGGACCCATAGTTGGCGGCCTGGGCCTGCGAGACCGAGTCCACGCGGATGGGATCGGCAATGACGCCCGCAGCGTTTTGCTTGTCCTTGTCGTTGGGGTCGGGCACCTGGCCGGCACCCTTGTGCAACTCCGTGGACAGCTCGGCGGCGCCGTCAGAGAGCTTACCGGAACCGTCCTTCAGGTCCCCGGCGCCGGTGTCGAGCTGCTTCGCCCCGGCGGCCAGCTGGTTTGCACCGTCAAGGGCCGTGTCCTGCCCCTCGGCAAGTGTTGCGGCACCTGTGGACAGCTCCCCGGCCCCTGCATGGGCCTGCGCGATGCCGGCTGTGAGGGCGGGGGTGGCTTCGGCCAGCTTTGCAGCCCCTTCGGACACCGCGGCTGAGCCGTCCGCCAGCTTTTGGATATCGGCGGCGTCGGTCGCGAGTTGATCCTTCAAGCCGGTGATGGTGGAACTGGTGGCGGCCGTGGACAGCGATGTGCGAATCTTGTCCGCCTGCGCCTTGGTGAGGATCCCGTCGCTGACGAGCTGGTCCAGTTTCTCACCGATGGCCGCCGTGGACGCGTCGTCGATCTTCTCCGCCGTGCCGATGGCCCCCTGGACCTTGGTGTTCAAGGTGGCGTTGCCCTCAGCCACGGCAGCGGCGCCGTCGGCCAGTTGCTGCGTGCTATCCGGCAGGGTGGCCGTTTGAGTCTCCAACTGGCCAAGGCCCTGCTCCAGGGTGGCGGCACCGGCCTGCAACTGCTTGGTGCCCGTCACGAGTTGCACCTGCCCGGCAGCCAGCGCATCGGCACCCGTCACCAAATCGGTGGTGCCGGTCTTCAACGTTGCCACCCCGCCATCCAGGGTGGCGGCGCCATCCGCCAACTGTTTCGCGCCGTCGGCCGCTTTCACCAGCTGCGCATGGATGGTGCCGTAGCCGGTCAGCAGCGAGTTGGCCGTTTGCTCGCCGACCTGCTGGGCCACAGACTCGTGCACCTGCGTGGCAACCTTGTCCACGATGGAGGTCAGCAGATAGTTGTTGGCGTCATTGGTGGTCACGCTCATCATCGCCTGCGTGGCTGAATCAAAGTTCTCCGGCGACGCCAGATTGGCCGAGAAGTCCTTCGGGATGGTCAGTGCAAAGGCAAACTCGCCGCTCTTGACGCCCGCGTTGGCTTGCTCCGGCGTGGCAACGAGCTGCCAGTCGAACTTGTGGCCCTCAACCAGGTTGGCGGCCACATCCTTGCCAACGTGCAATTCCTTGCCGTCCTTGGTGGCGGCGCCCTCGTCCTGGACCACGACTGCGGCTTTGAGCTGGTCGAGGTTGCCGTACGGATCCCAGTTGGCGTAGAGATACACGGCGCCGTACAGCAGCGGCACCATGACCATGGCCACGATCGTAAGTTTCGGCAGGATCCCGCCGGTCATGCGCTTGAGCTCGGACAGCGCCAATCGGAAGACTGTCATCGGGATTCCTCTTCCTGCTCTGGGTGTTCGTGGCGGGGGTGTTCCTGGCCGGCCGGGGCCTTGTGGGGACTGGGCGTCGGGCCGGCTGGGTCCGGGGTCGGGCCAGGGTCGGGAGTGGGCTCGATGCCGGGCCCGGACTCGGCGGTGGTGTCACTGTCCCCAACGTCGACGGTGGGGGCGGCGGCCGCGTCTGCGTCTGCCAACTCTGCCGGGCGGTTGCTGCCGTGTGCGGCGGCCGGCTGCCGGTCGCCGTCGGACTTCATTTCCGCATCAGCGCCGGACGGTTTGGCAGCCTCAGTAGCGCCTGCGACCGCATGGTCCGCCTCCGCATTGCCGGCGACCGCGGATGGCCCGTCCCAATCATCAGGAAGGCGCCCCACCACGCCAACGACCATGAGCGGACGGGACGAAGCGTCGGTACGGGCATCGGGGCCAAGGCCAATCCTGCCGGCGGCCGTTTGCTCCAGCAGCGGCAGCCATGCGGAGACGTCGGCCGTGTGCCGGTCGGGGGAGTCCACGACGACAAGATCGACGTCGCGGTTGGCCAGGGCCAGCTCAAGCTGCAGATGCAGGAGCCTTGCCGGTTCGAGCTCCTCCACCCATTTCTCCAAAATGTCGCGGAACCCGTGCTTGACCAGCCACTCCGTGGGTCGCGTGCGGTCCCGGAACTTCAACGGCACCAGGGCCAGGTCCTCCGAGGTCAGGGACCTGACGGACAGGTGGTGTTCGGGAGCGTTGACATCCGGGGCGTCCACGATCGCGCTCCGCCGGCGCAGCGAGGACATGGCGTCGTCGTGGCCCAGCGTCACGCTTCCCGTGGTTGGCTTCATGCGGCCGGTCAACGCCAGGGCCAGTGCGGTGCGCCGCTCCTGCCCGTCGGCTTGGATCAGCAGGACCTGCGCGCGTTGCGCCTCCACCGTCGTGGCCGGCAGGAGGGTGTGCCGCCTGCCGTCGATGTGCAGCTGGTTCGTGGTGAGCATGCGGGGCGCTCCTTCGACAGTGGTGTGGGCTGGACAAAAATATCAGCGCCGGCAGGTCAGTGCAAAAAATGTGGGGCATCTTTCACCTGCCACTGTTCCATAAACATCGGCCGCAGGGCGGCTGCGGGCCGCTGTGCCGCCCTGTGCGTCTCCCGGGTGCTCAATCCACGCCGAAGTGCGCCGAACCGGCGGGGCGGGGCCGCTCCGTCAGTTCCAAACTGCAGCTGATGCTGTTTTTGGCTGCTGAAACAGCATCAGCTGCAGTTTCGATCCGGGGCGCGCCGGATGCCGGGCGCCGCGGCTGAACCATCTGCCAGTTGGTGAAGGCAAAACGACGCGAGAGTGCAGGAAATGCCGCTTCCACGCGTGAAAGCGGCATTTCCTGCACTCTCGCGGGGCGTGAGGGGCGCAACGTGCACCCTCGCGGGGGCGCAACATGGGTCCCCGTGGCAGGCGGTTTTAGTCGCTCAATGCCGCCTTGAACCAGCCGGTGATGGTTGAGGGGTGAGTAATGGCGGTGCCCACCACGACGGCGAACGCGCCGGCGTCCAGGGCGGCGCGGGCCTGTGCGGGGGAGTGGATGCGGCCCTCCGCGATGAGCGGTTTGCCCAGGTTGGCGGCAGCGATCTGCGCAATGAGTTCAAGGTCGGGGCCGTCGGTCTTGGGGCGTTCGTCCGTGTAGCCGGCCAAGGTGGTGCCGATCAGGTCGGCTCCCGCTTCAACAGCGGCAACGGCGTCGTCGAAGGACCCGCAATCGGCCATCACCAGGGAATTGGAGTTGGCGTGCACCTCGGAAATGGTCTCGGCCAGGGTCAGCCCGTCAGGTCGGGGCCGGCGGGTGCCGTCGATCGCCACAATGTGCGCCCCGGCGCTGGCACAGGCCAGGGCGTGGCGCAGCGTGGGGGTGATGAAGACGCCGTCGTGGCCGTCCTTCCACAGCCCGATGACGGGAACCTCAACCGCTGCGCGGGCAAACTGGATGTCGGCAATGCCCTGCACCCGGATTGCTGCGGCACCGCCGGTAACGGCCGACGCCGCCACCTGGGCCATGGTGCGCGGGTCCCGCATGGGTTCACCGGGGTACGCCTGGGCGGACACCACAAGCTCCCCGGCAAGCGCATCAAGGTTGGTCAATTTCAGCGTCACTGTGACTCCTAGAAAAATAGAACTAATTATTGGGTGAGAACCAAAGAGGCTGCGCCGACAATGGCCGCTGTGCTGCCAAGCTTTGCCCTGACCACCTGCACGGCCGCGAGCGGGGCGAGCAGCTCGGCCCGCATGGCCGTCTCCATGCCCGACCACCACAGCTCGCCGGCATCGGCAAGCCCACCCGAGACTACAACAATCGCAGGGTCAAGAATGTTGATCAAGCCACCGACGGCCTGTCCTGCCGCGGCGGCTGCCCTGGCAATGACAGCCAGGGCCAGTGTGTCACCGCAGCGTGCCGATTCAAACACAGCCTTGGTGTCCGGCAGGGCGGCGCTTCCGCCTTCCCGCAGATACGCGGCGTGGATGGCGGGGCCGGAGGAAATCGCCTCGACATGGCCTGCATGACCGCAGGAACACGGCAGCGGCGTGCCCTGGTAAACCGCGAACGGCGAAGCGAAATGGCCCACATGCCCGCCAACGAAGTGGTGGCCCAGCAGCGGCCTGCCGTTGACGACGAAGCTGCCGCCAACACCCGTGCCAAAGGCCACCATCAGCGCGGTTGGCGCTCCGGCGCCAGCACCGTGCCAGGCCTCGCCGAGGGCGTGGGCATGGACGTCATTGACGACGGCGGACGGCAGTCCCAGCCTTGCGGTCAGTCCCTCCGTGATGGCGGTTCCGGTCCAGCCAAGGATGGCGTCGGTGGCGGAAATCACGGTTCCTTCGGCGGCATTGATGACACCGGCCGAGCCGACACCCACGGCCTCAACTGTGGCGCCAAGCGTTGCGGCGCGGGCAATGAGGGAGCGCACCATGGCTGCCGTGGCATCCAGGATGGCCTCGCCGCCGTCACGGTTCAGGGTGGGAATTTGCTCGGTGAGCAACACCGAGCCGTCCTCTGCCACGACTCCGGCTGCCGTCTTGGTTCCGCCAAGGTCAACGCCTACTACGTACCGCATGAAGAATCCTTTGAAGTGCTAAAG